>CAWUIU010000427.1:0-3079 GCA_963922285.1 uncultured Oligoflexia bacterium
TGGAGGCATTATCATTGGTTAGACCACATACAATTGACTTTGCAATTGAAAAACAAAAACCATGGCTTGTTCTCATAAATGGACTCTTTGTTGATAAGAGTTCATGGGATAGCCATATAAATCTTCTCAATAAAGATTTTAATGTTCTAAGATATGACTGCCTAGGTCAGAACAAAACTGATCAATTGCCTGAGTCCTACTCTCTCTTAGAGCATGTTAAAGACTTAAAAGATCTTTTGGACTATTTATGTATTGATAGAGTGTATTTATTAGGTCTCAGTAATGGTGGAAGAATAGCTCTAAAATTTGCTCAAACATATCCGAGCTATGTGGATACTGTTATCGCTGGCGCAACGTACGACAGACTTAGTACTGATCTTCAATTAAAATTATCAAGTTGGCTAAGAGCTTCCCTAGCAGGGGGTAATCGTCTACGATTTGAAGTTAGCACGCCATGGATTTTTGGAAAAAGCTTTATCAAAAGCTCTGCCCAGGTAATCAAAAAATTTCAGAAGCATAATCAGAATAAGGATCAGCGAGTAGCAGAGTTTTTGATAAAAAATGCACTAAGAAAAGAAGATACAATTGAAGTGGATCAAATAAAATGCAAGACTGTTTTGTTTGCAGGAAAAGAGGACCTCTTAACTCCGGTGGATTCTCACAGGGAGATGATGAACAAATTTTCACAGTGCCCTAGTTTTGTGGAACTGGAGGGTGGTCATGCTTGCATCCTTGAATCACCACATGGTGTTAAAACGATAATGGAGAATATATGTCCTGGTTAAACTTTCTTCATCAACATAAAGGCGTCGCCGTTGTCGATAATGAACAAGATAGAGAATACACTTATGAGGATCTCTATAGAGAGTCTTGTGCATGGGTACAATACCTTGAAAATGTGAATCTCAAAGCCGGAGATCGAGTTGCTTACTATCACGAGAACTCTATTGATCACCTTACTCTCTTTTTTGCATGCACAAAACTAAATTTAATATTTGTCCCATTAAACTTTAAAGCTCCAAAACTCAAGATAGATTCGACCATAGACAATATAAGCCCTAGTCTCTTTCTAAGAGAAAGACCAGAGCAATTAAGATATGAAAATGATTATGATTTCACGACTATCAGTTTAAATATACCAACTCTTATGCTCTTTACTAGTGGGAGCACTGGTAACCCTAAAGGTGTGCTGATTCATGGGAGAATGATATTAGCAAACATGAAAAATACTGTTGAAAATTGGAACTTAAAACAAGAAGACATTTCCGTTGTTGAAACGCCTTTTTTTCATACTGGAGCTTACAATGTTCTTTGCTTACCTCTTCTTTCAATAGGAGCAAAGGTTATACTCAACACAAAGTTTGATGTAGAAATATTTTACCATAATGTATCAAAGCGAAAAGTAAGTATTTATTTTGGTGTTCCCACAATGTTTGATATGATTGCTAAACACGAAAAGTTCAGTTCCCTAACAAATTCAAGTCTACGTTTTCTAATTTCAGGAGGAGCTCCATGTCCAGAATATTTAATCGAGAGATATCAAAAAATGGGCTTAATGTTCAAACAAGGCTATGGCCTTACAGAAGTTGGCCCAAATTGTTTCACGCTTAAAGAAGAAGATTCACTTAAGAAAATTGGTAGTATTGGAAAACCAGTTAAAAATTCAAGTATAATGATTCTTGACGCTAATAACAAACCTCTAGAAGCGAATCAAGTTGGAGAATTAGCCATTTCTGGTGACCATGTTTGTCTAGGATACTATAATGCCCAGTCCGAGTATGAAAAAAAGCTGATTCAAGGTCATTACAAAACAGGCGATCTCGCCTCTTTCGATAAAGAGGGCTTCTTTTACATAAAAGGTCGAAAAAAGGAAATGTATATTAGTGGTGGCGAAAATGTCTTTCCACAAGAAGTTGAAAGAGTATTGATGACCCATGAGCTTATTGAACAAGCACAAATTGTATCTGTCCCGGATAAAAAATGGGGCGAAGTAGGCTTTCTCTTTTTCAAAGCAAAGCAGTCGCTTAACTCAGAGGACATTGAAAACTATCTAAGCTCAAGACTGGCACGTTATAAACATCCTAAGTTTCAACAACAAATAAATATATTTCCACTTATGGAAAATGATAAAATTGACAAAAGAAAGCTGGCAAAAATGGCAAAGGACAAAATATGACTTTTAAGTACGTGCTTTTAACAGTCTTTGTCTTTATAACCTACTTCTTAAGTTATAAAGGTATGAAAAAGACTAAAGATCTCAAAGGTTTTGCAATTGGTAACAAAGATATGAATCCATACCTCATAGGTCTTACAATGGCTGCCAGCATCTCTTCAACAGCAACTTTTGTAATAAATCCTGGTTTCGTTTATACCCATGGACTATCTGCCCTCCTTCATTATGGAGTCTCGGCAACACTTGGAATTCTCGCTGCTTTTCTCTTGATGACAAAAAGATTTCGTAGGATTGGAGATGCAAGTGGAGCACTTACAATTCCAGACTGGATTTATCATCGATACAACTCAAGAAAGTTAAGCCTCTTCTTTGCTTTTATAAACTTACTTTCGATAACTTTTATCGTTCTGATTTTGATTGGATGTAGTTACTTACTAATGAATCTATTCCCAATCAATCAAACTCTGAGTCTTACAATTGTACTACTTTTTGTCTTTAGCTATGTTTTAATGGGAGGAACATATTCACACGCTTATACAAATGCTTTTCAGGGCTTTTTAATGCTCTTTATTGCTCTATTTCTATTCTTTCATGGTCTTAAATACTTTGATGGAGGCTTTTATGAATCACTTATGCCTTTTGGAAAAAACTATTCACAGATTATCAATATAGAAAGCAATCTCTACTATAGCTATTTTAGTGTCTTCATATCGGGTTTCATCATTACTTTTGCGCTTATGCTACAACCACATATTTTAACAAAGCTTCTTTACATCAGAAGTGATAAGGATGTAAAAAAATTCATCTCAACAACAATTGCCTCTGTAATATGCTTTAGTCTCATGCTGTTCATTGGCTTTTATGCCAAGCTAAGTGGTATTGAAGGAGTTGCTCAAGATAAAATAG
>CAWUIU010000428.1:0-3071 GCA_963922285.1 uncultured Oligoflexia bacterium
AAGTAATGAATAAAGAGCTCGATCAAAGAATCTTACACGTCTATGTTAAACTCCATCCTCGATGGATCGATAATTTAAGAGTCGACTTTAAGAGACTTATTCGCGTAGATAAAGTTAATATTTATAAGCGCTAATTTTAAAAGACTCTTTTTTTCTCAAGGGACTTAAGTAGAGAAAGGACTTCAATCATGTGATTGAAGAAATCATTGTAAACACCTTTTACAATACCTTTTTGCACTTTTTCTTCTCCTGTGCCACCTTTGTTGTCAATGACTTGATAATAAAAGTGATCGGAAACTTCAAAGAGAATATCCAGGTTGTAGAACATAAAACGAAAAATTGTCGTCACTTCCTCTGAATCGTTATTTGGCTTTTTTCCATAGAACATTTTATATTGTAGTTCAGTTTGTTTATCATCAAATTCCATGATACTTCTCTTTACGACTTCCATTGAAACTCGAAACCACTCAATTGCCTTTTCTTCACCTGCGGTTCTTTCCGGGGTAAGTTTTTCAAGTTTTTGTTTGAATCCTTCGATTGCCGAGAGGATGATCAAGTCTTTGTGTGATAAGAATTTAAAAAGAAAAGTCGATACACTCTTATACTCATGAACATCACCATTGATATTTAAAATGGCATGGGTCTTATGAGTTTCAATACTAAGCTTCTCATCCAACTGATCGTTCTTATAGTTTATATTATCTTGCAGTGGTCCGTTCGGATTGGGGTTATAATCAATAGCAAGCCATTCAAGGTGGCGAATCAGATTTGTATGTTTACTGAAAAAATCTCTGTGTTTTTTTTGTGGCCTAAAGAGTCCGATGATACCTTTTAACATTCTAACTTCTTATTTCTTTAAAAATTATAGTTTACTTCTAAGCCCTTTCGTTTATAAATCTATTATGAGATATAAATTAGGCATGTTTGATTCAGGAATAGGTGGCTTCAGTCTCTTGCAGGAGATTCATGCGGCTATGCCTTCGATCCAAGTATATTATTATTCTGACTCATTGTACAATCCATATGGTAGTAAAGAGAAAGACTTTATTTTACAAAGATCTTACAAAATTACAGAACATCTCATGAAACAAGGGGTGAAGACAATTCTCATTGCATGCAATACGGCAACTGCCATCGCAATCGATAAACTCAGGCAAGACTTTAAAGATATCACCTTTTTTGGTGTTGAGCCTTATGTTAATTTGATTAATCAGGATCAACAATTTGAGCAGAAAAGGGGATGTGTTCTTGTCACTGTGGCCATGGGAAAGAGTGAAAGGTATCTGTACTTGAAAGATCGTCTCGATCCTAATATGCGTCTTACAACTATCATGCTAGAAGGTCTGGCAAAAGTTGTTGAAGAAAACTTCTTTAAGCCAGACACGAGAGACGAAACTATAGTGAAAGAACTACAAAAGTATAAAGCAGAGCTTTCAACTTTTGACTTCGCAGTTTTAGGCTGTACTCATTACCCACTGATAAAAAAGCTTATTGAAGAGTCTTTTGGACTAAAGTGTTACTCACCTTGTCGTTTTGTTGCAGAGCATATAAAAAGGTCAATTAGTCTTGGGATGGATGGTGATACCATCAATAATTTCATTTTTTATGAGTCAGCAAGAGAAGGGGCAGAAGTCGTTTATCAGTATTCTGTCATTTTTTCTTAGTTAGCATGCAATGTGCCTATGCATTAAACGCTCCTATCAATAAAATACCTACGTTTCAAAAATACAAAAGGAAAACTTATGTCAAAAATCAAATCAATTAAAGCTCGCCAAATTTTAGACTCTCGAGGAAACCCAACTGTTGAAGTTGATGTTAAAACTGAGTCTGGGAATATTGCTAGAGCAGCTGTTCCTTCTGGTGCGTCAACAGGCTCAAGAGAAGCTCTTGAATTAAGAGATGGTGATAAGTCATATTTCATGGGTAAGTCAGTAAGAAAAGCGATCGCGAATATTGATGAGAAAATAGCTCCTGAACTTTTAGGAATGGAAGTAACTGATCAAAGAGCAATTGATCAAAAAATGATTGATCTTGATGGTACTGATTTTAAAAAGAACCTTGGTGCAAATGCAATGCTAGCAGTTTCAATGGCCACAACAAGAGCTGGTGCCATGGATGTCGGAAAACCTCTATATGCATATATGTATGAAGATTTAAAGGCACCTAACCAAGTTTCAGCACTTAGATTACCAGCACCACTTATGAATATCATTAATGGTGGTGAGCACGCTTCAAATAATCTCGATATTCAAGAATTTATGATTGTTCCTCATTTAAATAAGAGCTTTAGCGAAAACTTTAGAGCTGGAGTTGAAGTTTTCCATCATTTAAAGAAAGTATTAAGTGAGGCAAATCACTCGACTAATGTCGGTGATGAAGGTGGTTTTGCTCCAAATTTAAATTCTCACGAAGAGGCAATGGAATGTATCGCTAAGGCAGTATCTTCTGCTGGCTATAAGTTAGGTGATGAAATTAGTCTGGCTCTCGACTCAGCTGCAAGCGAGTTTTATCGTGATGGCAAGTATCATATGCAAGGAAAAGAATATTCAAGTGATGATATGGTCGAGTATTACTCAAATCTATGTGAAAAGTATCCGATATATTCCATAGAAGATGGACTTGATGAAAGTGACAATGAAGGTTGGGTTAAGTTAACAGCTAAACTTGGAGACAAAGTCTTACTAGTTGGTGATGACCTCTTTGTGACGAATAAGAAGATTTTAGCTGAAGGTATTGAGCATAAGAGAGCAAATTCAATTCTGGTAAAAGTAAATCAGATTGGAACTGTTTCTGAAACGTTTGAAACGATTGAGCTAGCTTATAAGAATAACTTCAAGGCAATTATCTCTCATCGATCTGGTGAAACAAGTGACGCATTTATTGCTGATCTTGCAGTTGCAACAGGTGCAGGACACATTAAAACTGGTTCTGCTAGTCGTTCAGATCGTATGGCGAAGTATAATCAACTACTAAGAATTGAAGAGGCCCTTGGTAGTGATGCAAGATTTGATTTAATCAAGTAATCAAATAATGAGGTCTCTTCTGTTAAATGGAGAAGCCTCTATGCCTAA
>CAWUIU010000429.1:0-3070 GCA_963922285.1 uncultured Oligoflexia bacterium
GGGTTAAACTAACTAGTGGTTTTGAAGTTACATCGTATATCGGTGGAGAAGGTCACAATTTACAAGAACACTCGATTGTTCTAATTAGAGGTGGAAGAGTTAAAGACCTTCCAGGTGTTCGTTATCACACAGTAAGGGGTGCACTAGACACTCAAGGTGTTGATAAAAGAGGTCAGAGAAGATCTAAGTACGGTTGTAAAAAACCAAAGAAGTAATTTAAGTAACAATGGAACACACTTAGGGTCGAAAGTTGCCTAAGCGTGAGTAATCCAAAAGGATGAAGAGGAGTAAAATATGAGTAGAAAGCATAGAGCGCAGGTAAGACAAGTCCTTCCTGATCCAATTTATCAAGATGTAGTTGTAGCAAAATGTATTAATATTTTAATGAAGGGTGGTAAGAGATCGACTGCTGAGAAGATCTTCTACGGTGCACTTCAAAAAGTAGAAACAAAAACTGGTGAAGAGCCATTGAAAATGTTTAAAAAAGCACTTTCAAATATCAAGCCAGCTGTTGAGGTTAAATCAAGAAGAATCGGTGGGGCAACTTACCAAATTCCTGTTGAAGTTAGACCAAACAGAAGACAATCTCTTTCTTTAAGATGGTTAAGAGATTATGCAAAGTCGAGAAACGGTAGAACAATGGTTGATAAGCTTGCTGAAGAAATCATTGATGCTGCAAGTGGTAGAGGTGGAGCTGTTAAGAAGCGTGAAGACGTTTACAAGATGGCAGAAGCTAACAAGGCATTTGCTCACCTTAAGTGGTAATCTAACTTAGATTAATACTTAATCGACAAATTCAAAAAAAATGAATAAATTAGGCTTCAAGGATAACTTGAAGCCTTTTTTTTTGTTCGCAATTTAGAGTAAGGATCGCAAATGAGTTCAGATCAATTAAACCTCATTAGAAATATTGGGATTATGGCCCATATTGACGCAGGTAAAACGACTACTACAGAGAGAATTCTCTACTATACCGGGAAGAGCTATAAGATTGGTGAGGTCCATGATGGTGCTGCAACGATGGATTGGATGGTCCAGGAGCAGGAGCGTGGGATTACGATTACTTCTGCAGCGACGACATGTAAGTGGACAGACAAAACGATTAATATTATCGATACTCCTGGTCACGTTGATTTCACGATTGAAGTTGAAAGAGCTCTTAGGGTTTTAGATGGGGCTGTAGGTGTTTTTGATTCAGTTGCAGGTGTTGAGCCACAGTCTGAAACTGTTTGGGGTCAAGCGGATAAATATAATGTTCCTAGAATTGCATTTTGTAACAAAATGGACAGAGTTGGTGCAGACTTTCAAATGTGCCTTGAAGAAATTCGTACGAAGCTTGGAAAATCTGCAGCAGCTATTCAGTTGCCAATAGGCGCTGAAGATGAATTTGCAGGCGTTGTTGATCTTGTTGAGATGAGGGCTATTACCTTTAAAGCCGATGACCTTGGTGCAACGGTTGAACTGGGAGATATCCCTAGTGATATGACAGATGAGGCAGCATTGGCTAGAGAGGAGCTCTTAGAGGCCTTGGCTGATTACGATGATGACTTCGCAGAAAAGTATCTATCTGGTGAAGACATTTCAAATGAAGAAGTAAAAAAGAATATTAGAAATGCGACTATTGAACATGAGTTTATTCCTGTTCTTTGTGGGTCCGCATTTAAAAATAAAGGTGTGCAACCGTTGCTAGATGCCATTGTCGACTACCTTCCATCTCCAATCGATAGAGGTGAAGTTAAAGGTGTAAATGGTAAAAATAAAGATAAAGAAGAAATTAGAAAGCCTTCTTATGAAGATGCTTTTAGTGGAATCGCTTTTAAGATTGCTACCGACCCATTTGTAGGCTCATTAACTTTTTTTAGAGTTTATTCTGGGGCTCTAAAGTCTGGAGCACAGGTTTATAATCCTCTTAAGGGAAAACGCGAAAGAATAAATAAAATTGTTCAAATGCATGCAGATAAGAGAACTGAGCTTCAGGAAGCTAAGGCGGGTGATATTGTTGCTCTAACAGGTCTTAAGGAGACTGTTACAGGTGAAACACTTTGTGCCGAAAATAGAACAGTTATTTTTGATCTGATGGAGTTTCCTGAAACAGTTATTTCTGTTGCTATTGAGCCTAAGACATCAAATGATGAAAAGAAGTTAATGTCTTCTTTGGCTTCATTAAAACTTGAAGATCCTTCTTTTAGTTATCTACACAATAAAGAAACAGGACAGCTTCTCATTTATGGTATGGGTGAACTTCATCTTGAGATTATTTGTGATAGACTGAAAAGAGAGTTTAAAGTCGAAATAAGAGTTGGTGATCCGCAAGTATCTTACCGTGAGACAATTGATGGTCCAGCAATCTCAGATGCTACATTTAATCGTGAGCAAGCTGGTAAAATGGTGTTTGGACATTGTGAAATTGAAGTTGAGCCAGCGGATAGCCAGGCTGGAATTATTTTTGAATCAGATATATCGAAGAGAGATTTACCACAAGAGTTTATTGATGCCATTGAGAAAAGTGTTCATGATACTTCTCTTGGAGGAACAATGGCTGGTTATCCTCTAATAAATATTAAAGCAACGTTAAAGTCTGCAAAGTATCATGAAGAAGATAGTTCTGATGTTGCATATGCAATTGCTGCCTCTCAAGCTTTTAGAGAAGCATGTCAAAAAGCAGGACTTCAATTGATGGAGCCTAAGATGTCACTCGAAGTAATTACGCCAACGGATTATACTGGTGATATTATTTCCGACATTAACATGAAGCGTGGAAAAATATTAAATATGGGTGCTAAGCAAGACAAAGAGGTTGTCGAAGCAGAGGTTCCATTGTCCGAGTTATTCGGTTATTCGACAGATATTCGTTCAAAATCACAAGGTAGAGCAAGTTTTACGATGAATTTTGATCGATATGAGCAAATTCCACGCGATTTAGCGAAAGAAATACTTGAAAAAAGAGGAATATACATCTAAATTCGATACAATTTTATGATTAGTTAGAGTTATGACGTGTTAAATAGGAGAAAATCATGGCAAAAGAATCTTTTGACAGAAGTAAGCCCCACGTAAACATTGGTACGAT
>CAWUIU010000430.1:0-3066 GCA_963922285.1 uncultured Oligoflexia bacterium
CAAACCAGGTGGTTACCTCTTCGTAAAAACAGATCATGATGGTTATGCAGAATGGATGCAAGAAGTCATCGACAAACAAGAACTTTTTGAACTTGAGTTTTCAAGCACTGATCTTTGGAACGAAGCGCCAGAGCACTTCCTGGCTAGCTTTAAAACGAAATTTGAGAAAATTTTTCTTGAGAAAAATATCAATATTAAAGCGTTTGTACTAAAATCAAAAAAACAATAACGTAAACTCAGGCTTACATGTCATTTAATCAGTTAAGAGATAAGATCGTAAACGAGATTCCGATTTCGGAACTTATTGAACGATACGGAATCCGACTTACCAGAAAATCAACTGGTCACGTTGGAGTTTGTCCATTTCATAATGATACAAAACCATCAATGAGTGTCTCTGATGATAAAAGACTTTTTAAATGTTTTGCCTGTGGTGCGGGAACAAGTCACTTTGACTTTGTCATGAGACTCAAAAGTCTTAGCTTTCTTGAAGCCCTCAAAGATATATCTGATACGTTTAATCTCGACTTTGACTCATATTCACAAAAACCTAAGAAGTCTCCGCGAGAAATCTTTGGTGAAAAAATATTAAAAGCTACTAGTGAAATTTATTTTCAACTTGGTATGAAGAATCAAGTTCCAGAATATCTCGACTTCCTAAAGAAGAGAGACATTCCCTCTGAGCTAAATGAAGTTTATAAATTAGGCTTCGCGCCAAAGGCAAACACAATTTGTGACTACATAAATACTCTTCCAAAAGATACGCAAAAAGGCGTCAAAGACGTTGCCTTCGAAATCGGTCTTATAAAATGGGACGACAGTAGAAAGTCCCATTATGATACTTTTCGCGATCGAATTATCTTCCCTATTTGGGACCATTTTGGAAAAGTTATCGGCTTTACAAGTCGTGCCATTCACGATTACCAGAAAGCTAAGTACATGAATTCAAAAGAATCTTTTATCTTCAATAAAAGAAACCTCCTCTATGGAATTCATCTTGCAAGACCTCATATTAGAAAGCGAGACTCCATCATTTTAGTGGAGGGAAATATGGATCAGCTATCAATGTACAAGAAAGGCTTTGAAAACTCAGTGGCAATTATGGGTACCGCACTTGGTGACTCTAGCCTACGTGCGATTAAAGCTCTTACCCAAAACGTTATACTAGCCCTTGATACAGATAATGCTGGATGGGATGCATCTGCAAGAATTAATAAGCAGTTTCTGGACAATGGTATTATTCCGCGCTTTGTTGAATTTAGTCCACACAAAGATCCGGATGACTTCTTAAAAGAAGAAGGCTCAATTGCTTTAAAAGAGAAGGTTGATAATGCTCGTTCATTTATTGATGTTCAATTTGATAAGCTTCTACCAAAAGAACCAATAACAATTTTAAATAAAAAATTAGATCTATTAAAAGAGTCATTTGCTCTTATTGCTCCGCTCAAGAATGATTTGAATGCAACGGAAAGACTTATATCTTGGGCAAAAAAAATTGGTCTTGAATCAAGTACAGATCAAATCATAGCCAACTATAACGACTATCTTGCTGGCCAAAAAGAATCTCATTTTTCGCGCCCTGCTGCCCCGGTTCAAACTCAAGAACAAATACCTATGAGTCAATCAATTCCACCCTCAGATGAAATGGCTCCTGAACCAGACTTTATTCCTCACTTTGAAGAAGAAATGGGAATGCCACCGGAAGACATGGCATATGCAACAGCAATGCCAAACGATGAAAATTTAAAGAAAAAATGGGGAAAAGTCGAAAAGACCTTACTTTCTACAATTATCGAACATCCTCAATGTCTAGAATACGACAAATTGTCCGAATTACTTGATTTTATGGGGCCGAGTGAGGTAAAAGAGTATGTTTTAGCACTAAAAAATTTAATTTTCGAAATCGATATAAGCGAATATAAAAACTTCGCCTTGGAAACTGCAAAAAAGTTTGATCTCGAAGAACCAGTTAGAGAAAGTTTACACAAGTTTAGAAACCTCGAACTGGACCAAGACAATGCTAAAAAATTAATGATTGATCTGGAAAGAAAGATCATCAGAGAAAGTTTAAAAGTTAAAAAAGCTGAGCTTAGACAGAAACATGTTCAATGCAACACTGAAGAAGAACTAAGCCTCTTAATGACTGAGATACATACTATAGAGAAAAAACTATATAGCTTAAGCAAAGACTAATTCTAGGAGCCCAATTTATGTCAAGTCTGGCTAACTTTTTAAAGTCGAAAGAATGTGAAAAACTTCTTTCAAAAGGAAAAGATCAGTCTTTCCTAACCCCTGAGCAAATCAACGACGCTCTACCTGCAAGCATTGTCTCACCAGAGGACTTGGATGAAATCCTCCTCACGATTCAAAACGAAAACATAGACATTCAGCTTGAAGCAGCAGAAGAGTATGATGAGGGAATCAAATTAGATGGAACTGAAGTTATTGAAGAGACGCTCTCTAAAGAAGAGAGAGCAGAATTAAGGTCTGCTTCAACTGACCCAGTCAAATTATACCTTAAGAGAATGGGTTCTGTTGCCCTACTTACTCGTGAAGGTGAAGTTGTTATCGCAAAAGAAATTGAAGAAGGTGAAAGAGAGATTATTCTTTCAGCACTTAAATCAACTCACGCGATGAATGAAATTGTAAAATTAAAAGAAAAAATTGAATCATTAGAAAACGCTACTGAGTTTACAAGAGAGCTTGTTAGAGGTCTTGATGATGATTCTACTCAAAAAGATGTTGATAAAACAAAGAAATTGATTCTAGATACTTGCTCAACTCTTGAGAGTCTTTTATCTAAGATTGTAAACGAAGATGGTACTTTGGCTAAGATTCAGACTGATACACAAAAAGAGCTCGATGAACTTGCCATTACACTTGCCGACTTAACTTTTAATAGAAAAATTATTAACAGTTTCGTTGAGCCAGTAAAAAAGTATTACCTACAATTCAAAGATCTTTATGGTCAACAAGATCGTATTTTTAAATTCTTAGAAGTAGAAACAAATGATCAATACAAGTCACTTTATGAAAAGATATTGGAAGACGATGCTTTCAAGCGAC
>CAWUIU010000431.1:0-3044 GCA_963922285.1 uncultured Oligoflexia bacterium
GTTTTTGGTATCTTCTATCGATTTCTGTAAATCAAAACTTCTTTGCTCTAATTCAATTTTTTTACTTTCTATCTTTGTAAAGTCTAAGATGTCATTAATGAGAAAGAGGAGGGTTTTACAACTTTCCTGAATTGTTTCAAGAGTATCTTTGTCATCATCATGTTGATTTTTACTCTCATTCAATATGTTAACCATACCGAGGATTCCATTTAATGGCGTCCTAATCTCATGACTCATATTTGCTAAGAATTCAGATTTTATCTTTTGCGCTTTTTCAGCTTTTTCTTTTTCTTTTGTTAGCCTCACATTTGTTTTCTCGAGGAGTTGTTGCGGTCTAATAATGTATTGTTTACCAAATTCTCTAAATAAAATGATGGAGACAATTAGTAGGATACCTAACACAAACATAAAGTTAAACATTAAGTCATTAAGTGTTTGAGATAAAATTTTTGAGCTTTGGTAGTATTCAAGCGTCAGACCGATATTTGTTCGATGACTAGCAAATATAGAGTTTTTACGGTTTAAGTCTTTTCGGCCATAAGACTCAATAACTTTGTTATTGAATAATACATCAACCTTTTCAAAAGATTTTTGATCTAGGTTTTTAAATAATTCGTATAAGTTTGATTCTAAGCTAACCTGTATGACACCTTCAAGATTCCCATTGTAGAGAATTGCGGTATAGTAATTAACAATAGATTTTCCATCTAGATTCTTTGAAAGTTGAACTTGAAATCTACTTTTATCATTTAGAATTTCATTAAGTGGATTTGGGAAAGTTGGCATATCTGCTGTCGAAATCACAGTATTGCCCTCAAAGTCATAAATTCGATAGTTAGCAGCTTTATTAAGGTGCTTTTCACTAGAGAGATAATCAATGATATTGGCAATATTAGAACTTTCTCTCATGACAGAATTAATAATAATCGGGCGATTAGCAATATTTGAAAGTTTAGATATATTACTTTCGATAAAAACATCTAGTGCATTTGCATATATCTGAACTTCATCTTGATGCTTTCTTTCTAGAGTTCTTTTAACACTGCTGTTGAGAGTATAATAAGATACTAGAACAAAACCAATACCTAACCATACATAAATGAGGATAAGAAATATAAATAATTTATTTTCTGGTTTTGTATTTTTCATATTATTTTATATTAACGATATCTCCATGCTTGTCATATATACCAATTGTATAATCTTGGACATTTAGTGCCTCATGAGCATCAAAATTACTCTTTGAATATGGAGAAAATGGTCTAGAATATGTTTTTAAAAGTCCTCTGACATTAGTAATAGAATTCTCTAATCGTTTTTTAACTTCTTTTCTTAGAGCTTTTATATCGTTTGTTTTTTTCGTACGTTTGATAGCGTCCACAAAGATTAGACCGAGATCATATGCATGGATGAAGCCTGTTGAGGCTTTAATATCCTTAGCGCTATTAACGTCTTTATAATTACTTACAACTTCAGCTAGAACATTTTTTTGAAAACTATCTAATTTACTACTGTTAAAGTTAAATTTTGTCTGAATAAATTTTAAATTAACTTTTTGTCTTGTTTTATGTGAAACATTTTTGTGAAAATCTCCTCCAGTAATTCCCCAGTGACTTATGATTGGTATAGGTGAGGACAGCTTTGAAATTGCCGTGATGAATTTCGCACCTTCTTTTGCATTAGCAACTAGGTAAATGAGATCACATTTGTTATCACTTAATTCAACAGCGACTTCATTAGCTACATTTTTTTTTATTCCCCAATCAAACCACTTTGTGTGTTGTACCTTCTTTTTGAGCTTTTCGAGACCTTGAGTAATATTTTTGAAATTAGATTTGCCCCAGCCAGTATTTTCAAGAAGAAGACAAGAGATTTTAGGATTAATGTTTTTTACTGCGTAGCTTGCTAGGAAGCCTCCGGCTTTTGTATCATCAATGGATAGACGAAAAATCCAGTTATTATTATCTTTACTTCTCGTTATTGGACCAGCTGCGGCCCAAGGGACTAAGAATAAAACCTCGTTCTCATTTATAAAGTTCTTGTGTGCTAAGAGCGGAGGAGAGTGAATACCAGATACCATCGCAATTGCATTTGAGCTGTTTAGATAGGTACGAATATTTCTTTTGCTTCTTTTTGAATTTCCTCGATGATCTAATTCTTTAATAATGATTTTTCGACCATGTATTGTTGAGTCAATAGTTCTGAGTGCTGTTTCAAATCCTTTTTTAATTGAATCACTTGATTCAAAGTGATTTGAAAAGTCTGCATCAATGAAAATTTCGAGTGGTTCTAAGTTCTGAGCGTAGGCGAATGTGTTCATTAACATTAATGTTATTAAGTATTTCATAAAATGATTCCTTGTTCTCTTATTATCGGTCATAAATACCTGTAATTAAAATATTTTTTATAGATTTATGATTAATATTTAGTTCTTGTTAGAACGATTTTTCAGTGACTTAGGTCGGCTGGAATATTTATTTGATAAAGTTTTAGTCGTTTGTTTTTGATGTGTATAAACTTTTATCAGATCTGAATTGATTTCAATAAAAATAATCGTCCATTCTTTATGATGTAAGGTGCTAGATAAAAACTATATTGGAGATATAATGAGATTGATTAGTTCAACTTCTTTACTACTTTTTACAAGTCTTGCAGGTCTTAATGCTAATGCAGCAGCTGTACTTAACTTAGATGTTCTTGATAGTAAGGAAGTCACGATCAGTGAAATAAAGAAAATTAGAAAGAATCAGCGAAAGTTGTTAGTCAATTGTAATTTATCACCAGAAGTCCGAGACTTAATTATTGTACAGAGAAAAGCGGGGACAACTTTTGAAGAGATTAATCGAAATATTTCTGGAGATATAAATTCAGGAGTTGAGACTATTCTTTCCAATGGAACAAACCTTGAATTATCTCGTCGTCAACTTAAAAAGATAGAGCGATCAAAGAAGAACCAAGTCTTTTCATGTAATTTGTCTCAAGCAGATAAGGAAGAGATTAATAACCTTCTTGATGATGACGGAAATGAAGGAGGTGGTGATACA
>CAWUIU010000432.1:0-3044 GCA_963922285.1 uncultured Oligoflexia bacterium
CCCACTGAATATGATCTTATTTATCCTTATGAATTAAATACTGAAAAAAAAAAGCTAAAGTCTGATTCTACGGATTATCATGCAAGAAAAAAGAAAAGAAAAGCAGCTGTTAAAATTTCTAATGTTAAGACGCCTGAGAAAAAAAGAAGTGACCTCTATCTTCTTTATATTTTAGGAGCGCTCGTTTCTTTAATTGTGTACATTATTTACTCATATTATACAGATATATTGGGATATAAAGTTCTCCAAAGTAGAGTTAGTCTTTTTCTTCAAGATTCTCATGCTCAAGTATTTTCAGATGTAAAAAAAAAAAATGAATTTGGCCCTTTTCAATATGATTTAACATTGAATGGTTTAAAACTATCTTATGATGTCGATAGTATTACATGTGATAAGAAATATGATTTATACGCTCTGGCCTTGCTGAAAAAAAATAAGCAGGAAAATAAGTTGTTTCAACTAATTCAACTCCCTAAGTGCCAAGACTTGATGAATATTGAAATTAAAGAGTCTCTCTTAAGTAATTCAAAAACTTTTTTGAATTTTAAAACTTCAGAAATTGAACGCTTAAGAAATTCTATTCAATCTGAAGTTAAAAATGAATATTCAGAAAAAGATGTATTTTCAAGTACTACTTATTTAGGCTTACTTTTTAGAACACAATATCTAATAAGCAAGAAAGAGAACCTTCTTGTTGAGAGACTTCTTGAAAAACTTATAAAAACTCCTATTCGATACTTAATATATGAGTTAACAATTATTTCTCAGTCAGAAAGAGAAGATTATAAAAATAGGGTTTTAAATATACTTAAACTTATAGCATTAAATGAAAATATAAATATAAAACAGAGATATCTATTTCTAATTTCACTAGATGAATTAAATGATAGAGAAATAAAAAGATTAATTAATGACTTTCAATATAAGAATGATGAGGAAATATACTCTATTGATCGAAATGAATATAATTACTATTTAAAGTATTTATCTTTTTGGATTGAAAGACAAAGCGAGTTAATTACCACAAAACCTCTTGTGAGTAGATATTTTGCTTCACCTCTAAGGCATAAAATTAGTATTAATGACATTAACTTGTTTAAATATAATTTTTCGAATAATTACAAAGTCGATAAATCTCTATCTGAAATATATAATAAAGACATCGAAGAGTTTACGACATATCAACTTGAAAAAATTTTCTATTCTTTTCAAAATAATTATTTCAAAAAGAAAATTGAAGAAATAAATTTAAAATTTAGAAGACCACTTTTCCAACTTGAAAGAAAGGTATACAAAGGAAAAGTATATAAAGATGTCCATGGTATTTTTGCGATGATGAGATTGATTCAACTTGGGGAGTATAATCAAGATTTTTTCTGGTGGTTCTATGAAATCTAAAATAATTATCTATCCTACAGACACAGTTTGGGGGATTGGTGGTAACGCTTATGAAAGAGATGTATATTTAGAAATTGCATCAATAAAAGGAACATCTCCTAGTAAACCACTGTCTTTACTATTTAATAATATAAATCAGCTTTCTGAACATTTAGAATTGACTGATGAAATTATCGATTTATTTTCTGATATTCGTAGGTTAGGAGTTACAATCGGTGTGTCGAAGAATGCATTTCTTAAAACTCTTCCTGAAGCTCCTTTTTCTGAAACTGACTTTGTTTGTATTAGATTAGTAGAAAATGCTGTAACGAGAGATCTAGAAAAAATTGTAGAATTTCCTATCATCTCCACGAGTCTGAATAAAACTGGTCATGAACCGATTACTGAGATTGAAGAGGCAAAAGACTTTTGGCAAAAATATTGTCCCGATACACTCTTTATCGAACCTGATGAAAGAGTGGCACTTTCAGGCTTTTCATCGACAATTATAATTATCTCAGCAAATGAATATAAAATTGTTCGTAGAGGTTCTGCGCTAGAAGAGATAATAGAGAAACTAGAGAAGTATGGATTTTGTGGAAGATTATAGTCAACCTCATTTTTATCGATTTAATCAGGACTCAATCTCTCTTGTAAACTTCGCCATTGGAAAACTCCCTGAGAAAGTAAACTCTGTTGCAGACCTTTGTTGCGGTTGTGGGGTAATAGGACTTGAGCTTTCAAGAAATATTGAGATTTTGAAGTTAAGTTTTTACGAGATTCAACAGACTTATCTACCTTATCTCTTAAGAAATATTAATCTCTTCTCTTTGGCAAAAGAGCATCAGATAAAAGTTGCTGATGCTCAATTGTTAAATCAATACCAAAAATATGATGCTATTCTAATAAATCCTCCTTACTTTCATGTAAAAAAATCTAGGCCATCGAAGGAGATAGAGCGTAGGAAGGCAAGATCATATTCCGAAGGATTTTTAGAAAAGATTTTAACTTATTCAATTAAGTCTTTAAATTCAGGTGGGAGCTTGTTCATCTCTTTTCCAAAAGAAGGTCATTTGGAAAAAAAATTAGGCTCATTTAATGTGAGAATAGATTATCGAGATATTGGAAAGATTCGTTATTACCACTTACTTAAGTTGTAGATAGATTGACATTAACTTTTCTTTGATTTCTTCATCTTTAATATCTTGAAGAAGGGAATCTGCTTCTTTTATAGCTTTTTTATATTCTGGTGAATGAGGATGCCACTTTTTCTTTTGGACTTCGGCTTTTTCTCGTTTTTGAGTTTTCTTGCTAACTTGTTTTTGAAAATAGTTATTATCAGCTTTAAAAAATATTTTTTTGACTTCCGGTAGTAGTACAGGAAATTTTGTAACGATTTTTTCAGTAAGTATCTTTTCCATAAAGGAAAGTTTCTGTGCGTAGACGGGATGATCAGTTAGAATTGTAAGAGCTTTCCCGTTAAGTTTTAAGGGGATAGTGTGCTTAGATAGTCTCTCTCCAACAATTTCATCCCAGCTATTAATTAATGCAAGGAAGTCGAAAATATCAGAACTTTTTGGCCTGTAGTTCTGCTTATAGTTTCTGAAAGTTTTCGGTTTACTAAATTTAAGATCGTCATCATTTAGTAGATCTTGGAGCTTTTTCAA
>CAWUIU010000433.1:0-3030 GCA_963922285.1 uncultured Oligoflexia bacterium
AAGAATATATCAATGAAATCTATAAGAAAGAAGAAGTTGAGACAGAAGAGAATTTACAAGTAGAAAATCAAGAGCCTGTCAAAGAAGAATTGAAGCCTGAGAATGAGATAGTAAGTGAAGATTTAGAAAAAGAAGAAGAGCTTAAAAATCCTTTTCTTTTAAGCCTAGATGAGACACAAGTTTATGACTCTAGACTTTCATACATCATGACGAATTTGCTAAGAGGTGTTATTCAAAATGGTTCCGGAAGAAAAGCAAAGGGAATAAGTAACTTTATCGGTGGAAAGACGGGAACAACATCTAACTATGTTGATGCTTGGTTCATTGGATTTTCTCAAAATATAGTTACAGGTGTTTGGACAGGTTTTGATGATAATAAAACAATGGGCTATGGAGAATCCGGTTCTAAGGCTGCTCTTCCAATTTGGGCAAGTTACATGGAAGAGAGCATTAAGAAATATGGTGAAGCAGATTTTAAAGTAGCTCCGGGGATTGTTAACAGTTATATAAATAAAGACACTGGAAAGCCTATGGAGGCTAGTGAGCCAGGAGCTTTTCTTGAGGCTTTTGTAGAGGGAACAGAGCCAGGAAGTACTGAGGTACAAGAGTTCTTCAAAAAAGACGAAGGAAAAAAGTCAGGTGACATTTTTGAAGAAGATGACTTCTTTAATAATCAGTAAATTCAGTAATTTGTAAGACAATGTCAATTTATTGGCAATACTTCATAATATTCTAAAATTTCAAAATTAAAATCCGATAGAATCTTAAGAGCTTCTACATTTTGTGGGAGACACGGAGACTTCGTGATTAATTTACGAAAAAATAGACTACTTATTATCGGACTAGTTCTATCATTTATAGGACATCTGTCTTTCTTGCCAATTAAGTTTGAGCAAGCTCTAGATTCCATTGTGTCCAAGAAGAAAACAGAAAGTCGAATTAAGTTAAGATTTGCTCCGCCTGCTTATAAAGAAAAGCAACAGATCGTTACAACCTCAAATACTAATGAGATGAAGCCTAAAGATTCTAAATTACTTAGTGAGAAAAATAATTACGTTGTTAAGCAGACGAGAGCTAAGAAAGTAGCAGCTTTTAAAGAAGCTGGTTTAGGTAACAATAAAGTAACTGACCAGAAGCAACAAACAGCTACGGAAAAAAAGAAGAAGCAAACAGCATCGAAGAAGCCAAAGAAAAATCTAGACAAAACTAAGAAAAAAATTAGTTTCAAAGACTTTGCTTTTGCTGCTAACAAAAAAGTTAAAAAAAGAAGCAATATGGTTAAGGGTTCAAGAAATGGAGCTAAGAATAAGAAAGGTATTGCTAGTAACAATGATTATCTCGAAGAGGTTCCTCTTGGAGACATGACTCGTTTAAATACTCAAGAGTTTAAGTACTATGGTTTCTACTTTAGAATTAAGCAGCAGCTAGAGCAGTACTGGGGCTCCTCAATTAAAGAAAAGATCACTAAGGTCTATAAGCGTGACGGTCGTTTTCCTGCGTCTGATAAGTTCCTTACTTCAGTGAAAGTTGTTCTGGATAAAAAAGGGCAAATTGTAGATGTCGTCATTAAAGGTTCGAGTGGGGTTTCAGAATTAGATGATGCTGCAATCGAGTCATTTAATCGTGCAGGACCGTTTCCAAATCCACCTGAGGGTATGATGGTCAACGGTAAGGCTTCAATCGAGTGGGGTTTTGCAGTAACAAACTCTTAATGTGAGTTGCTACCTTTTAACATTTTCTTGATATTGTTAATACCTTCCATAAGAACGTAGTCATTCCATACTTGGTCAAGTTCTTTGATTGTATCAACTACTTGAATAGCGGCTTGGTCATAAGAGATTGATTCTTCTTCAGCTAGAGTTGCAATCGCATTACTAATTGCCTTAAGTGCTTTTGAATTACAGGCAGTAGAAAGCCTTTCTTCATAAGTCGTATCAATCTTTTTTTCTTTTCTCTTGATAATCGCAGTATTTATTAACTGAATACATTCTTGATTTTCAAACATTATTATAACCTTCTACTCAAAAAACTCTTTCAAGGTTTACCTAAGAAATACTGTGATTATTAGGTAAATTGCATTTTTATGGCGAGCTGAAGTATGCAGCCTTAATGCGGTTTCGTAAAGGGAAATTTAATAAGAAGTGAAATTTTTTTATTTATTTATCTCATTAAAATAATTAACGTAAGGCCTTTGCAAAGCGTCCTTTGAGCTAAAATTTTGAAATTACTAAAGAAGATATAAATTATATAGAGATCAGAACTTTTATATAATATTTGATGTTGTAGAAAAAAGGCTCACAAAAGTGAGCCCTAAATTATGATTGTTTTGTTATTTTATTCTTCGCAAAGAGGAGCGTAGTCATCTGCATTAAGAAGTTGTTGAAAGTCAGAGTCGTTATCAACTTTTACTTTAATCAACCAGTTTCCATACGCGTCTTGATTGAGAAGATCAGGGCTGTCAGATAGTTCTTCGTTTATTTCCACGATTTCTCCAGAGATTGGAGAGTAGAGATCACTTGCTGACTTAATTGATTCGACAACACCAAATGCGTCTTCCTTTTCAACTGAGTCGCCAACGCTTGGTAACTCCACGTATACAATATCACCAAGTGAGTTTTGAGCGAAATCAGTGATTCCAACAGTGATGATATTATTTTCGAGCTTCGCCCACTCATGATCTTTCGTGTATTTTAGATCTGCAGGAATATTTGCCATTACTTGTGTCCCCCGTTAACAAATGCTTTTGTGTGATAATTTGCATCGATTATATTTTTTCTTACCTGAATTTTAAACTCTTTATTTTCAGGAAATTTAGATCTCTCAATAAGAGCAAGGCCAACCCCTTTTCCTGTCGTTACGGACATTGTTCCTGATGTAATCTTACCAATGACTTCCTCGTTAGAGTTAAGTACTGGATATCCATCTCTTGGAATACCCTTATCAAGGCTCAGCTTTACTAGTCGATACTTTGATGTGGCTCCGTCGAGTGAGTTTTTACCAATGAAGCTGTCTTTGTTAGCTTTAACAGTC
>CAWUIU010000434.1:0-3028 GCA_963922285.1 uncultured Oligoflexia bacterium
GCAGCCTCAACTGATGCATTAAAGGCAAGTAACTTCGTTTGAAAAACAATATCATTAATGACATTTGTTTTATCAGCGATTTCAGTTATCACTGATGATATTTCCATCATCTGCCCTGTCGTAGCCTCCATGTCAGCTACAATTTTATGATTAGATTCTGTAATTTCAGAAAATGCATTTAAAAGTTCTTTAATTGTACTTAATCCTTCTTCAGCTGCTTCTTTCGAATTTTTAGAGTTTTCCGATGATCTCTTAACATTTTCCAGGTTCTTACTAACCATACTTGTCAGCTCATCAAGGGTTGACACTGTTTGTTGGACAGAACTTGATAATTCAGTTGAATAGTCATTCAAGCTTGAAGCTACTTGCTTCATTTCATTTGAATTACTATCGACTTCTTTAGATACACGACGTAAGGTCTCTGTCGATGAAATAATTGGCCTGGACAATATATTAGATAGGTATAAAGAAATACAAATCGTTACAACAATGATTACTATTGTCGCTAAGCAAATAAATTTAATCATCGAAGTAACCGGTGCAAAGACCTCATCTGTACTCATTTCCCCAACAAACGCCCATGTATTTCCAAAAATAGATAAATGACTCGAGTAGCTTAGCACCTCATATCCATTTATTCCTTTATTCTTCTGTACACTTGTTTTTTTTTCGAGAGCATTTTTTATCGCCTCAGAACTTACCTTTAGTTTATTTTTGAATGAATTACTAATATTAAATTTATCACCTTCTATTCGTAAATTCGATCTAAGAAGACCATCACTTCCGACCATGAAGAACTGTCCAGTCTTTCCCATGCCTTCAGTGACACTTGTAATAGAATTTAGATATTCCAGGTCGACTTCAGATATTACAACACCAAGGTCATCTCCCTTATAAATTCCATCATTTTCATAATCAAATTCAGCGAAAATTTTTTGACAAAGAAATGCTGAGACTTTACCTGTTGATTTGATAAGTTCAAAACCAGAAAAGAAAGGCCTCTTTCCATCACTATCAGATGCTTTTGCATAACACTGAGCAAGCTTTGAATCTTTTAAACTACCACTCGTTAAGTGACGCCCCAACAATTTTGCTTCTTTATCGACACTACTTGTCATAACAATTGGTCCACTTAAAGAAGCGAGTATAATATTCTTCATACTATAATCACTAGCTAGAGCTCGAACTCTCTTGCCATATAACTTATCATTTGTTTGATAAGCAGATGAATATATTTGAACATCCTTTTTCTCAGCATAAGCACCACCAAAATACGCACCTTCAAATGCAATAAAAAGACCTTCAATTAGTCTATCTTTCACTAATCGAGAACTAAAGCGCTCTAGGTGAGCAAAGTAATCGATGACCTCTTTTTCCATCATTAATGACGATGACTTTAATTGTGAAGAAACTTGTTCCTCTAAAGATTCCTGAGATTTCACAGAACTAATAATAGCAACTGAAACTGCACATAAGAGTCCAACTAAGACGACAAGAATATTTATTTTACCTCGAAGGCCAATACTCAACTTTTTCATTCAATATCTCTTACTTCCAAATTCCCGAGCCAACGATCCATTTCTTATCACCAGGACACATTTTTACAAAAGATATTTTGGGTGTTGGCGCTTCATCACCAGGCTTAGTCCAGTAGTACTCAACCCAGCCACCATCTTTATTTGCTTTTGCGACCTTATCAAATTCAACAAAGAGAAGTTTTCCTTTCTTGTCTTTGTTCTTCTTTAAACTCTTTCCATTAAGTCTTCCTTTAATTGGGTGCATAACCATTTTTAAGTCACTACTTTGAGTCCAAACGTAGTTTGTTCCACAATAACGATATTTTTTTAATTCCAGCTTAGCTTCATCACCCTTCTTAGCAACAACAGCACACATTTTTTTAACACTGGCCCTAGCCTGTTCTTTCGTACATTTTGCATAAGAGTTAATTGTTAGATACAACATTATCACAGCTAGAAAATACTTCATGACATCCCCCAAATAAATTTACCGTATTCTGATTATATGTTCTTTTCGACATACATTAGTGGGAATATAAAAAGTTAATTGTTTAAATATTTTAAACTTTAATAAAGTTCATCGATATTTTAAATACTTCGAACAACTTTGAAACTAGCTTAAGCACTAACTGATTTAAATAATCTCAAGCACAATTCAACGAATATGCAAAGCTAAGATATTAGAAAACTAGGCGACATAAATTGGCAATCTTTAACATATACAGCTAGGCGCTAATTTTATCAGAAATAAGAGACCATTTTCCGCCTCCTTCTGATCTAATAATATATCCATACTCGTTTAGCTTTCTTCTTAAATTATAAAGATGAACATCTATTGTTTTTGGATGAACAGAGGTGTCACCCCAAACTTGTTCAAGAATATCATCACGACTAATCATTCTTCCTGGTGAGCTCAAGAATAAACTTAAAAGTTGTTTTTGCTTACTCGTTAGACTTTCAATCTCATGACCATCGAGATTCATCATTTTATGAGCTTGTACAGTATTCGCCGTTCGCATTGAAGCACCCGAGAGTATATTTTCAATTTTTACAATGAGTTCATTCTTTTTGAATGGTTTTGTTAAATAATCGAGAGCTCCTTCCATAAAACAAAAGCGAAGAGCATCAATATCATCAATAGAGGAAACAATTATGAAAGGAATGACCATCAACTTACTATCTTTAGACTTGTTTAAATGTGACATAAAGTTTCCATCATCCAACATTAGATCGGCAATGATGAGAGCTGGCGTGTTTTCTGTTTTTGTCAGAGACTCTTCGAAGTCCGCAATTTTTGTAAAGTACCTAACTTTATAGCGATGATTTAATGTTTGTTCATAAACAAACTGACAACCTTTATCATCTTCTAAAATCCAAATCTCTTTATCAACTGTTAAGGTCATAAATCTATCCTCACTTGAATATGGTCTGCGGCAGGTATGTAAGTAATACTGCTTCCTCTTTCGACAAAGAGCTCATGAGAATAAGCTCTCCTTAATGTTCTATCGTTT
>CAWUIU010000435.1:0-3011 GCA_963922285.1 uncultured Oligoflexia bacterium
TTAATTGTAACAATACTAATTCTAGAGTCGTGTTCTGTTTTTAAGGAGAATGTTGATTTGGGGAGATATGTAACGATTAAAAGTGAGCCGTCGCAATCTGAAGTTTACAGTTTGGCGAATGATTTTTTGGGGGAGGCTCCTCTAAGAATTCATTCTGAGAAGGTGACTCAAATTTCTGAGAAGGGCGTCATATCTCTTTCTCTAAGAAAAGTTGGTCACTATGAAAAACAGGTATCTTTTAGAAGCCTGGGGGTTGCAGATTTGAGTGTCAAGCTATCTGCAGGTCCTTTAAGCACGATAGGCAATCATAGTATAAAGAAAGTGAAGATTTCTCAAGAAAATATCATAAGAAAGAATTATAAAGACACGCGAATTAGTTTAGATAAGTTGATTGAAACATATCCAACTATATCATCAAACTACATTTTCAGAGCAGCAATAGATATTAACGATAGAAAATTTAAGGACGAAAGGTTGTTGTTACTTAAGGCTTTAAAGTTGGATGAAACCAATGAGGTCGCAAAGTCATACCTCTAATATGTTAAAAGAAGGATTAGACAATGAATAACTTAGAAAAAGCAAAACTTTCATTAGGAAGTCTTAATTCTCATGAAGAGTTGTTAGAAAAGAAAATTGATGATCTAAATATTGATAGGGTATCGGAGGTTTTTGAGTTTAAAAGAGTTATTGAAGCGAAGAGAAAGCATCAAAAAACAATTGAGAAGCTAAGTGATGACTATAGTCACCTTTATTCAAAGGTTGAAGGACTTTCAAAAATTAACAGAAAACTAAAGAAAGAATACTCTTCACTTGATCATGACTATATTAGAATTACTGCTCGTGTTGAAAATCTCTCGAAAATCAATAATGAAATGTCTGATAAGATTAAGTCTAAAGAGCATGAAGTTCAAAAATTACAAGAAAATAAGAGAAAAGGTGAGGAAAGACTATCTCTTTATCATGACTCAGTTCTTGCTCGTGAGCAAAGAATTAATAAATTGAATGATGAAGCAGATACTCTTAAGGAAACGATTAAAAGTTTAAAGATTAGAATTGGAGATTTAAAAATTGCAAAAGAGTCTAAGGTCCAATCTATTGAAGACTATGAGAGAGATATTGTTGAGTTTAAAGCTTCTTTAGAGTCAAAGACACAGTACTATAGAGAGCTAGAGGAGACTTATAAAAAGATTAAGTCGGGCTTTGATTCAATTCAGGCAGACTCTGAAAATTTAATTGCTAAAAGAGATAAAATTATTGATGCTATTGGAACAACAAACGATGCTGTGAATATTTCGCAATCAAAACTAGATAAAGCAGTTAAAACGAATAAAGACTTACAGAAAGAAATTTCCAGCTTGAATGAAATGGAAATGTTATCTCAGATGACGATTAGTCATGTTGAGAAAGAATATTTAGCAGCTAAACGGAAGTCTGAAAAATTAGAAAGAGAGATAGATGAAAAGAAAGGTGAGCTTAAGAAGCTTTCTGAAGATCTAAAGTATCAAAACCAAGCTCTTGATAAAGAAAGGAATAGTTGTAGTGGTAAGAGTTTCACAATCCAAACTTTAATGGATCTAATTTCTAAAACAAGAGAGCAACTGGCTGTTAATAAAGAGACTTTAATGAAAATGCGAGATATCAATGAAGTTAATATCAAAGGGAGAAAGCCTCTTCCAAGATTATAAAAAGTCTGAGTTTAAGCTAACACTTTTTATTTTAGTATGTTTTTGTCGACATTAAACAGTTCTAGTTCAAGCCTTAAAAGTTTTTCGCCGGTAAGTGGATTCTCAAATTTATAAAGGTTTCGAATTATCCCATACTTACTGATATGACCTCCGACAGTAGAGTATTCAACTTTGATTCGATCACCTTCTTCAGCACAACCAATATATTTTGTAGAAATGAGAATTCCCATTCCGCTATCAGAGGAATCGACAACTTGGCCATTCTTTATAAACAAGTTTCGCTCAAGTAAGTGAAAATGAACTATTTGATAACTTCTAAGGCCATGTTTTTTTTCTCGGCTCTTATCTAGTATCTTCTATCTTTATCTCTTCAGGAGGAGACATAAGAAACTGTTCATTATAGTTTTTTGATAATTTACTTTTAAATAATAACTTTCTAAGTGGACTAAAAAAATATATTGAAAGTTTGGGGTCTAGTCTTTTAGCCTCTTCTATACCCATACAAGCTAGTAAGATTTTACCATTGTCACGTATTTGCCTAATTCTTCCCATTGAGAGTATTCTTTGTCCCCATTCTTGTTTTTGCCATATTTGAAGTAAGCATTAAGAGCTGTTTACATTGACTAGTAAAAGCTTAATATCTTGTCGATTGTTTAAAGTGATGTATGAGGAGATATCAACTTCCATATGTCTATTATAGTCGCTCTATATAGTATATTAAAGTAGACAACAATTGCAGCACATAGATTATTCATTTATTACATGATGAAGATTTATCTTAAGTTTATCTATAGAGCAGAAAAAAAGAACATCTTAACTTATATTTCAAAAGCTATTATCCTTTTAGTATTATGAAAATAGAAAATACACTGAATATCACCAGAGAAATTGCTAATTTATATAAACCTAGAAACGTAGATGAACTAAAAAAGCTATACATCGAGCTGCATGAAGGAAATAAGAGAATTTCTGTTTTCTCTCGGGGTAATAATTGGGGATATGGTTGTCGAATCCCACACTATGACGATACTCATGTCATTTCCCTTGAGGAAATGAATCAAATTATTTCTTTTGATAATAAACATGGAATTGTGACTCTTGAACCTGGTGTTAGTTATGGCCAGCTAAGTGATTTTTTAAAAGAGAAAGGAGATAAGTGGATTGCTCCTGTTCATGGAGGAGGACCAGACTGTTCCGTCCTAGGAAATGCTCTTGAAAGAGGATATGGACTGACTCCAAATGCCGATCACTTTGGTGCTGTTACTCATATGGAGGCTATTCTGGAAGATGGCTCTTTTTACAAAGGAAATCTAACAGCGCTAGGAC
>CAWUIU010000436.1:0-2980 GCA_963922285.1 uncultured Oligoflexia bacterium
GGGTCATAATCATACTCACCCATGTGCTTGTGATGGATGAGGTGATACTTTCTAAAACCAAGTCCACTTGGAAGAATGAGAGGAAAGTCACAAAAGAAAGCAAAGAACTTATTTGGTAGCGACTTCTTAAAGATATTATTATGAGTACATTCGTGAATCATTGCAAAGAGCGAGTGATTTAAAAAAGCCCCAAAGACATATGATATTAGTAAGATGAACCAAATACTTTGTTCTCTTAAAAGATAAGCGACGATAAATTGTGTCGAGACGATGAGAAATGTGTAGAGAGATGAGAGAGGGTAGTTACCATAGAGTTCTTTTATCTGTGGATACTTTTCTAAAATCTCTTTTCTTCTTTGATTATGAACCTGAGGTCCTTCTTCAAAAATAAAGTCATCTCTCATCGTTATTCCTAAGCTTTCTTAAAGGTTGATTGATTTTCCATCTGATTTAAGATCAATACAAGCTTGCTTGATTCTTTCACACATTGAAGTCTCAGCTGCTTTCATCCAAGCTCTTGGATCATATTTTTTCTTATTTCCAACTTCATCTTCGATCTTAAGCATCTCATCATAATTTTTAAAAATATGATCGACGACCGCTCTCGAATAAGCATATTGAGTATCAGTATCGATATTCATTTTTATAACACCATATCCTAGAGTTTCATGAATTTCAGAAAGCTCACTACCTGAACCACCATGGAAAACAAGCCAGTTCTCAGCTTCACTTCCTAACTCATTTGCAACAGCTTCTTGACCATTTTTTAGAACTTGAGGTCTAAGTTTTACGTTTCCTGGTTTATAAACACCATGAACATTTCCAAAAGTTGCTGCATACATAAATTTACCAAGTGGGCGAAGAGCCTTTGTTACTTCAACCATTTCTTCTGGAGTTGTATATAATTTATCTGCAGGAGTATCTTCGTTATTTACGCCGTCTTCTTCACCGCCAACAACACCAGTTTCAATTTCAAGAATGATTTCACTTTTAGCACATCTTTTTAAAAGTTGTTCACTCATTTTGATGTTTTCATTAGTTGGCAGAACTGAACCATCAAACATGTGAGAGTTAAAAAGATTAGGAAGTCCTTTTTCTCTTCTCTTTTCTGTTTCTTCAATGAGTGGGATTAAAAAGCTATCGACTTTTTCTGGATGACAGTGATCAGTGTGAAGAGCAATGAGAACATCATATTTTTCGGCCATAAGGTGAACGTGTTGAGCAATCGAAATCGCACCATAAACTTCATCTTTAACAGATTGTCCTGAGGCAAAGCTTCCTCCTCCTGTTGAGACTTGGATAATTCCGTCTGACTTCATTTCAGCAAAAGCTTGAAGTGCTGCATTTGCAGTTGATGTGGAAGTAACGTTAATTGCTGGGTACGCATAACCGTTCTTCTTAGCATTATCTAACATATTACAATATTGTTCGTAATTCGCTATTGGCACGAGAATCCTCCAAGTAAATGATTTTTGGGTATTCTAGTGCGAAGAGGGTGTTTTTACCAGTTTATTTGCAGGAGACGAGTCTTTTTCTTTGCATTTGCTAATTCGTATTGACGCATATGGTTTTCAAGGTCCTCTGTATAAATAGCTTCATTTGCAATTTGTGTAGTTGATCATTTGGTTGAATTCGCCCTCAAAACTATAAATTGAGAGTAGGCGATCTTTAAGACAGACAGATGCCACGTGAACATTAAGTGAATTCTGTGAATCAAGTTTTTCAAACTTTAAATATGTCTTTACAGGAAATTTTACTTTCTTATCTTTCTTATCTTTTAGACTTTGTTTTTACCTCAAAATCAAGACTGGCCTATAGGTAATAAATCCACTTTATCCACATATTTAGACTGAATATCATATCGTTGCCTAATGCCGTCAAGAAAGTGCTTTTTATTATCACTGAGACTAATTGAGTGAGAAGTATTTCATGGGAGGCAAGTTAACATACTTGTCTGTGAGCCACGCAAAATATGGCAATAATACAAAAAAAAAAAGGGATCATCATGATCCCCCTTTAAGTATTTGAAGTTTCTAGTGCTATTAGTTATTGAAAGTTCTTAGGGTTAGGTCGTAGCTATAACGCCCTTTAGATCCCCAGCAAGAGTTTCTCTTTTCCATTTCGATAACATCAAATGCTGTTAGAACGCTATCTAGGATTTTAACGTCAAGAGCACAGTGGGCATCTCGTCCTGGTCTGCGATTCGTTCTTTCAGTGTAACGAATTGTTGAAAGAGTTGTGTTCGCATCCATTTCAGAAGCTGTTTCTATAACCGCCGTTACTCTTAGGTATTGTGCATATGGCAGTCCACCATTACATCTAATGTCAACAAGTTCTCCACCAAGGCTTTCAATGTGCTTTCTTGTTGTGTTTTCAACACTGTCACATGAGAACCAGTTATTGTGGATAAAGATGTTAAGGTTTACAGTTGTTTCTTTTGCACTAGCTGAAAGTGAAAGTGCAGTAATAAATAAAAGCGAAATCAAAGTTTTCATAAATACTCCTCGATTTAAATAAATTGTGTATAGAAATTAAACAGAAGCTAACAGGATATGTCAATTTATAATAAGTGCGAAATTATTTTTAAAGTATGATGCCTTTGTAGCATACCATAAGTATGAGGAGTTTCGGAGGTAGGTGAGCTTACAAAGTTTAGCTTGACGTAAATCTTAGAGTAAAATGTTTCACTACCTTATGCTTCAGGATTATTTAAGATTTTTTTCTTCCAAAGATGACGAAAATTGGGCTTATTGTTTGAAGTGCTTTCATGTTATACTTAGCGCAATTAAAAGTACTTTCTTAAATAAATAGAAATTGAGTCAAGTGCATTTAAATCTCTAGTTTAAGGAATGTATTAGTTTTTATGGACATTTTTAGTTTCGAATATCTCAAAAATAAATACCGCTTTGCTCTCGGCTTAATTGTCATAACTCTGTTACTTATCATTGGTGTTAAGTTTTATTTTTCATCCAATCTAGAT
>CAWUIU010000437.1:0-2970 GCA_963922285.1 uncultured Oligoflexia bacterium
ATATTGGCGGGCGTTGAACGTCCGCTCCTTGTCTATTGGTGCTGGTCAAAAATCCTTCTGAGGCGGTGTATTAACTGCTTGCTTTCTAATCCACCTACGACTACGGTCAGAGATTGGTAGTTTTTTGCAGCTACAGCTAAGGAAGCGTATGTCAGAATCAGATAAGCTCAATCTAAACAATTCGTTAATAGTTGCAGTTGTTGCTGGAGCGATAGGGCTATTAAGTAATGCTTATATAAATTACATGGAAAGTAAAAACTCTCTTTCGATGGAGAAAGCAAAATTAAACTCTTCAATTCGCTTAGAGGAGAAAAGAAGACACACTTCACTAATTCTTAATGCTACATCTCAAAAAAATCCCCAAGATGTTGTAAAGAGTTTAAAATTCTTTGTTGATATAGGACTGATTACCGGTGAAGATGCGACGATAATTACTGCCTTTTTAAACGATCCCTTGATATTAGAGAAAATTCCCTCACTCGAACAATCTTTGGCTTTCAAAGACCTCAAAGGATCAGGGCGTTATAGTGGTACGGTTAAATGGTTCAACAGTCAAAAAGGTTTTGGTTTTATTGCACAAGATAATGAAAATGAACCTGATTTATTTTTTCATTTCAGCGATGTTATAGCGGAAGAAGGAATAAGCAAAAATTTAGTAGAAGGACAAAGAGTTCAGTTTTCCATTGGTACAACTGAAAAAGGCCCAATAGCAGTGCAAGTCATTAAGATTCCTAGTCAATAATGCTGCACCTACAAGCCGCTAAAATGTGAGCTGTTTCCTAAAGTTCGTAGCTTAATGTGGCGGTAATTTTCAATAAGCACTGTGAATCAAGTTTGAGAATTTGAACGTCCGCTCCTTGTCTCAAGGGGCCCTTGACTATGAGAGGGCCATACAGAATTGATTCAAACGGTCAGGTATTGAAAATTGAATGTATATTAAGTGGTAAGCATAGCTGTACGTCGCTAGGCAGTTGTAGCACTATAAGATGCTAGTATTCACTCTAAGTAGGAAGAAGATGCTGTTTAAGTACTTGTCAGATAATTCATGGACATTGAATACCATTGCTAATACAGAATTCTTTTTCTCCAATCGAGTTCAATTCAATGATCCAATAGACTGCGACCCGCCAGTATTAGTCCCATCTAAACAGCAATATAGATATGAGTACGTTAAACTTCTGAGTGAGATGAAAAATTTTTCACCTGATTTGAAAGCATTGTTGTTAGAAGAAAGAGTATTAGCAGCTAACTTTAGTCTTTTTGAGGATAAAGCTAACTTACTTCAAATGCTTAGAAATCAGGCGGATAACACTGGAATTCTTTGCTTATCAAAAAAACAAGATGACCCCTTGATGTGGTCGCACTACGCAGATGGCCACAGCGGTGTATGCTTAGGGTTGGATATTCCATTTAAGAATGAGTATTTGTGGGAGAGTCATAAAATTTCGGAAGACGAGGTAGGGCTGCTTAGACAAGTCGATGATACGGATGAACCATTAGATTTTCTTAATATATATTTTGTTCTTGTATCTATCATGCTTGAGAAGGCTCGTGATTCTTATGGTTATATTGATTACGATTCCGGATTTAATGTATTTAAAAAAGAGAAAATTCTTGGCGTAATGTTCCACCATTTCAATATATTTAATTTATCTCATAAATATTCATCTTGGGACTATGAACAAGAAGTTAGGTTACTAGCTCCTCCATACGGTTCAATTGATCGGAGCAGAAAGCCAATAAAATTTGACCCTACAGTAATAAAAAGGGTCTATTTTGGTTTTCGAATGCAGAGGTCATCAATGTTAACCATAAGAAAGATTCTTGATAACTCGAAACATGAAATAGAGTTATTCCAAGCTTAATATGATAAGGATAAGGTAGGTCTAAGTTTCAGGAGGCTAGAGTAAGATTTTCTTCTTACCATTTCCGACGTCCGCTATTTGTCTTGAGCCGACGTTCGCAATCTGCCTTCCTGATGTCCGCTTCTCGCTCTTTTCGGACATTAACTTGTTGCTGACTGTCTGATTTGGTTGAACTCAAAATCTTAAACTGTCAGACCGTGTATGAGTCAGTACAAATCAGCATGTGAACACCAAGCGATTTTGTCGTACTTTAATTACCACGCGATTCTGTCGTAGTCGCTAATTACCAAGGGAAATTGACGGTTATCTTTAACCGTGTTCTTTGAATGTTTTGTTTGTGCATTTGAGGAACACTAAGAGTCCTTGCGATTTCGGATAAAATCAATTCCAGTTAAAATGAGTATGAATCACATACCACTTTTACCTTTTCATAAAGCGCTATTGTCTTAGTTAATGGTTCCTTCGTATTGTTAAATCGCCCTTTGATAACTGCACACCCATGTCTAAGGCTATCGACTAAACTTGCAGGTTTCTCCCGGATCAACATTGCCATGTTGATTGGTTCAGCATCACTCTTCAATAACTCATATCCTGCTAAGCCAGCATATACACCTAAGTCATTACTTTTTCGATCCATGACTGCTACGCTGTCCTGAACTTGAACATCGCTCGTTTCTGAGCCAGGTAAAAATATCCACACAATAAAGCCAATTGCGATAGCTGACAGCACGCGCCCCAGGATCACATTGAACTTATCTTCTTTTGTAACTGGATGATCCCCATAATCGCGCGCAGAAGTCGCTATGAGCGGCTTCTGACAACCCTGGCACTGGATGGAGAGTTTACTTGCTTTAGCTCCACATGACGGACAAACATCCTCTCTATGATGGTCCATACCCTAAACCTTTTTTATTTTTCAGTCAGTTAAAAGCAAATTACACGAAGAAACCAATATTATCCATTGGATGTGAAATTAACGGAGTTTATCGAAGTATCTAAAAAATAATGTAGACATCTCGGGCAGAAATGTTGATCTCCATAGAATTACATTCAAAATTGAGCTGAGATACGGTGACAATAAGTAGGAATAATCAAACAAAACACA
>CAWUIU010000438.1:0-2967 GCA_963922285.1 uncultured Oligoflexia bacterium
AAAACCTGAAAAGGTAGCCGCATAATGAAACTCGCACTACTCTCTCTTATTCCATTCTACATTGGCTATATTCTCTTTATTGGCAGAATTATGTTCAAAACAAGAGTTAGGGCACTAAAAAAGAAAGATATTAGTGCTGGATATTTAAAAGCTTATGAAGGCGAAGTTCCGCAGAGGCTAATTATTGTAAAGAACCATTATGAGAATCAATTCCAGGTTCCAGTCATATTTTTTATAACAATTATTGGAGCTATAGCATTACAAACTTTAGACTTAACGACTGTCATACTAGGGTATGCCTTTGTACTATCACGTTTTGCTCACACGTTCTTTCATCTTGGATCTAATAAACTTCAATCGCGTGCGTTAAGTTATACAATTGGACTACTTATTATTTTTGTAATGTGGATATTAATCATTGCTAAATTACTTTAATCTTATGATGCTTTCTTTTCAAGTTTTGGAAAGAACATTAGCTCATCGGTAAAAAAACGCTTTTCACAATCACCAATAGAGTCTTTTACAAGGCCTCTTTTAAAAGCATTATCAATTCGTAATATTTTTTCTTTTAACTTCTCGCTAGCTCCGACTTCATCGAGAGATTCAATTACCATTTGATTGCGAAGTTCAAATAACTCTTCAGTGATAAACATATGCTTATGAGCAGGAATAGGAAGTTTACCTAAGTAGACATTCCCCCCACCTAATGAACTCTGGAGAAAATCGACCTGCTGCTCTTCAATGACATCTTGTTTTACTTCTTGGAAAAATTTACCAAGCCATGGATGAGCATACACTTTATCATAGAAAACTTTAGAGTATTTGATGAGCATATTACGCCCACCCATTTCTTCAAACTCTCTAACTTTTTCTGGATCTAATTTATTTGTCATTACGCTACCTCCAGATTCTTTGCACCAACAAGCATCGACTCAGTCATAAATTCAAAAAACATATTCCAACTGTCTTCTAATTCGTTACTCCAAGAATCACCATGGATATAAATCATCGATAAAATTAAAACTTTCTTAATTGGACCATAATAAGATTCATTTACTCCATAGCAAACATGTCTCGTTCCTAGATCATATAAAAATCCTTCAAGTTCCTTCTCTTTTTCAAAAAGAGAAAACATTTGTAAGAATCCTTTAATCAATTCCAGTTTCTGTAAGCGTAAATCAGTGTTTTTAAAAATTTCATTAAATTCTGGAATTTCTTTGGCCACAAGATCATAGAAGTAATCAGTAAATCCATCGGGATCATTACCTATGAGTTCAAGAGTACTTTGATACTCTCCCTTTGATAATTTTGAAACTAATTTTGAGTATGAATCGTTTGCCATATAAACCTCTTCTTATAGGTCTTATCGGCTTGATATCAAGAACATAAACAGGGAAAAAGACTCAAGCTTTCTTGATTTTTTATATTACTAAATCTTAACCAACCACTCAACACCATCAGCAGTTTCAGAAAAATCAATTCCAAGAGCATGAAGTTCATCACGATACTTATCAGCTTCTTCCCAATTCTTATCATCACGAGCTTGTTTTCTCTTTGCTAATAGATCAAGAACCTGGCCCTTATCAATTTTCTTCTCTTTAATAAAGAGTTCATTAATTTCGTTTAAGAAGGTTGCAGGATCTTCTTTAAAAAGAGCGAGCATGTCACCATAGCCAGAGAGCCATTCTTTAAATGCCTTGGCAGTAGGTAGAGAGTTTATATCTTTCCTTTTCTTTTCAAGGTTAAGACCATTAAAAGCTCTAACAGCATCATAGATTGCAGCAAAGAGCTCACCTGTTCCAAAATCATCATTAACAGACCTACTTATCTTAGAATCAAGAGACTTTAATAATTCAGCGAACTTCTTATTGACGACTCCACCTTGATCTTCAAAGTTATCAATAACAAAGTTTGCAGACTTTAATGAACGATAAACTCTCATAAGCCCTGCAAATGTTTGTTCAATTTTATCATCTGATATATTTAAAATTGAGCGATAATGAGTTGATAGAATAAGAAATTTTAGAACTTCCGGATGATATTCATCCATAAATTGTCTAGCAGGAATAATATTTCCTAAAGACTTACTCATCTTTTCACCTTGCATATTGATGAAATTATTATGCATCCAATAGTTTACATACTTACACTTATTGCAACCAACACCTTGAGCAATTTCATTTTCGTGATGTGGAAAGATGAGATCAATCCCACCACCATGAATATCAATTGTATTTCCAAGAATCGACTTAATCATTGCTGAACATTCAATATGCCAACCAGGTCGACCTTTACCCCAAGGAGAATCCCATGATGGTTCACCTTCTTTGGCAGGCTTCCAAAGAACAAAGTCCCCAGGGTTTTTCTTGCGATTATCAACATCTACTCTTTCACCGGCATTTAGCTCATCAATTTTTTTTCCAGATAATTCTCCATACGTCTCTAATAAATCAATACTATAGAAAACTTCACCATCAACAATATAAGCACTTCCGTTATCAATAATTCCTTGAATGTACTCGATAATTTCAGGAACAAAGTCTGTAACTTTTGGATTATGATCATGAATACGAAGTCCGAGGCGACTAAAATCTCTTTTGAATTCTTCAATATATCTTTCACTAATGACAAGTGAATCAACTCCCTCATCATTTGCCTTCTTGATAATTTTATCGTCAATGTCGGTATAGTTGTACACGAAGTTAACTTTGTAACCAATGTGCTCCATCCAATTTCTTGCGAAGTTAAAAAAGATAGGGCCTCTAAAATTACCAATATGTAAAAGTCCATACACTGTCGGTCCACACAAGTAGAGTTTTACTTTTCCCTCTTCAATAGGTTTAAACTCTTCTTTTTGTTTACTCAATGTGTTGTATAGTACTAATGACATATTGCACTCCATTTATCTATTTGGCATATCTTATCGTAATATAAACACTCAGACTATAGTATATTCAACTGACGCAT
>CAWUIU010000439.1:0-2952 GCA_963922285.1 uncultured Oligoflexia bacterium
AATCTCAGTTCCAAAGGCATTGAAAGAAAAGATTGGAAAACCTAGGCCAAAGTCAGCTCGAAGAATTTTTTCTTTGTCATAAAACTCACCAAGAATGTTGTTGATTTCAGTAACGTCACCAGTGGTGCTTCCTGTATTTACATCATCAATATCTTCCGCAGCATCTTTTAGATCTGTTACATCAGCTGAGACTGTTACACTTAAATTAGGTATAATGAAGTCACGTCCCCATGGGTTCATCATTTCTAGTGTTTTAAATCTGTCGTCAATAATTTTTGCTCTTTCAACAATATCATAGGCCATCGATCCTGAGGCCATAATTGTTGAGAGCACAAGAGCACTTAAGCACTTTTTAACTTTGCTAGTCATCTCATATCCTTTGAAATTGTTTTTGATGCCTATATTCTAACTAAATACATGAAATTGCGGCAGAGAGGAAATTTAGAGTCGAAAAATGACAGAGTGCGACATCGTTAGTAAGTTATTACATATACGTATTGGCATATCGCATTGCTTCCGGTAGTACTAAGCTCTAATTTTTAAGGATTTACCCATGAGTGAAAAAATAACTGACTTTTTAGATATGTTAGACTTTTCTTTCTTTGAGAATTATCTCAAGGAGCAAAGCTTAACGAAGCCAACAGATGTACAAATAGAGGGGATCCCTTCTTTTTTAGATGGAGAAGATCTCATTGTTTTGGCCAAAACAGGCTCTGGTAAAACCTTTAGTTATCTGTTACCGCTTTTTCAAAGACTGAAAGAAGCAGAGTTTAGTAGTGAAGGTCATAGTAAATCTGGCTGTCCTAAGGCGGTGATCATCGTCCCTGTTAAAGAATTAGCAAGACAAGTCTCAGATGAAGCAAAGAAAGTATCCCATCATGTAAAACTTCGAGTAAGACTGGCCCTTGGTGGCGAAAAAGGTAAGAAGGTTAGCTCTTTAAAAACACAACAATTTGAAATACTTATTTCTACTCCTGGTCGACTTGTTTCAATGCTTAAGAGCAAGGAAATTAGATTTGATGATCTTAACTACTTTGTCGTAGATGAAGCAGATCAATTGATGGATATGGGTTTTATCAAGGATATGGTCGAAATTAAGAAAAATTTTAAAAAGAAGGTTCAAGTTGCTCTCTTTTCAGCAACAAGGCCTGATGACTTTCATCATCTTACGAAAGAGGTTTTTGCAGGTTTTGATTTTAAAGAAATTATCAAAACAATTCAGGCCGGAGGGGACGCGAGAATTGATACTTATAATATTCCACTTGAATATACTGAGAAGAAGGCCATGCTTAAGCTTTTCCTAGAGCAAGAAGCTAAGGGCAGTGGGATAATTTTCACTAACCAAAAAGATATTGCCAAGATCGTCGGTAAAGAAATTGTCGATTTAAAATTATCTAAGAAAGTTAGTGTTATCCATGGAGACCTATCTGCAGATGAGAGAAAGTCTACTATTGAACAATATCGAAGCACAAAAGGGATTCTTGTGACAACAGACATCCTTGCTCGTGGATTTGATATGAAAGGACTTCAATGGGTTCTCAATTATGATCTTCCATTTGAAACGGTTTACTATATCCATCGTGCTGGTCGTGTTGGTCGCCATGGAAGTGTTGGAAAAGTCTTTAACTTTGTAACAAAGAAAGATCATAAGCTCATTGGTAAAATTAACGAGTCGATTCAAGCGCAAACTTCTTTAAAAATTGAGCCCATTCTCCTCAAAGAGGGAGGAGCTAGAAAGAAGCCTTCTAGTAAAAAGTCACAAACTCAACAAAAATCAAAGAAGAAAGTAGCTGCGAAGAGATCTCCACGTTATTCCCGTAATAAGAGAAAGTAAGCAACACTTGATCCATTTATCAGAGATGATAGAATAGTAGGATATGAAATATATTTTACTTTTATTATTAATGTTATTTTCTTGTTCTGAAAATAAAACCTATACACCAATTCAGATGTTTCAGATGGCCTATGACTTTGACCAAAGTATAGAAGAGGTTCGTGTGAAGGAGAAAGCAGACTCTCTTGATTGTTCAATGTATCCCAAGGGTTGTATTCCGATGTCTCCAAAGAGGTTTAAGATACGTCTGGTAAAAATGATTGTCGTTCAGTTTCATACTGAAAAACAAGCCTGTCACGCTGCTATTAAACTCAATCAGTATCATACAAGAAATTGGCTTTTAGACGATGTTAAAGGGGAGCCTGTATTAGAGGACTTTGTAAAAAAAGTCTATGATGCTAAGAATCCGCAAAAAATTGAAGAGTGTCCTTAAACATTATGGAACTTAAAAAGTCAGAAGATTACCTGCCAATACTTTCTCCAATAATTGAAAGAATTAATCAAGAAATGAAAAAAGAGTTTCCTGGATTTCAATTTGAGCACGTCGGCTCAACGTCTATTCCTGGTGCAATCACAAAAGGTGATCTCGATTTTGTGCTTATTGTGAAGCCTGAAGAATTTCAGATCACTCAGAGTAAATTAGAGAATCTGTCATACTATATAAAAGATGATACTTTACAAACTGATGAATTAAGAATGATGGTGACTGATAAGTATCAACACGACGTAGCAATACAAATTGTTATCAAAGGCTCCAGATTTGAAAGTTTTCTTTTTTTTAGAGATCTTTTACGAAATGATCATGAGCTGGTTAAGCGCTATAATAAAATTAAGACTAAAAGTGTAGGCGAGAGTTATCGTCAAAATAAAGCAAGCTTTATAAGTGATGTTCTCGCCAAGTTGTAACTACTCAACAGGGATTGTTATTTTTGGTGCTCGCTCCTTTCCCATAATGAGAAGATAGCCTAGTCCATTCTCTGTATAATGCTGTCTCTTCGCAGATGAGAAGAGGTCGATGACATATGGTTGTGTTGTTGAAATCGTGATTACAATTTGGCTACCTTTGACTACTTTGTAAGCGATAGGTTGTAAGTCGAGCTTTACATTCACAAGCTGGT
>CAWUIU010000440.1:0-2943 GCA_963922285.1 uncultured Oligoflexia bacterium
CCATAGTAAATCTTGACTTTTGGGATAGAAGATTAACCCTTTCCTATATATTTTTTCAGCTCCAATTATATCATCTTTAGCTATTGAAAGGTGAATTCCGCCGTATAAATAGTTTTCATAAAACTTGTCATTGAGGATCGAAATAAGATTAAAACGATGATAAGCCCACGAAAGCTGACCTTTGTTAACATGTTTGGTGTCAATATCAAGAAGTGTTTTCATCCATAGGTAACCTGAAATAGCTTTTTCTTGTCCAATAGAGAATAATGTTAAGAATTCAGGGGAAAGAGTATACATTACTTCATTTTGATCTAGGTTTACTTTATTTTGCTGAGGTTTATTTACTTGTAAGAATACGATTACAATGAAAACAGACATTGTAACAGTTAGACTTTTGTTGAAAGTTGTATCACTTGGCTTTATCATGTTGATATTATAATTTATTAATGGAGTGTTCGAAAGTGTTTGTTGCTAGTTCTATTTCAAAAGAGTTTCAAGAAGATTTCTGGAAGAAAAAATTTTTTGCATTAAAGGACTTAAGCTTTGAGATTGAGAAGGGAAAGATTACTGGATTTTTAGGTGCTAATGGAGCAGGAAAAACGACGTTCTTGAAGATTTTGCTCAGGTTTATAACTCCTACCTCCGGAGAGATTAATTTTAAAGGTGATCAAGAGTTTTTTAAAAGTGTAGGTTATATGCCTGAGAGGCCTTATTACTATGAGCATTTAACGGGCCGCGAATATTTAAGATACTGTGGAAAGTTACAGGATCTTAGTGATGAAAAAATAGAGAAGTCCTCGTTGAAATGGACAAAAGAGCTTAAAGTTGACTTTGCTCTAGATAGAATTTTAAAGACTTATTCTAAAGGAATGCTACAGAGAATAGGCTTCGCTTCGGCATTATTACATGATCCTGAGTTAATCATTCTTGATGAGCCATTATCTGGACTAGATCCTGTTGGTCGAAAAGAGTTTAAAGATATACTTGTTTCAATAAATCAGAAATATAATTGTACAGTTTTTTTTAGTTCTCATATTGTTTCCGATGTCGAAGAGGTTTGTCATAACGTTCTAGTTATAGAAAAGGGAGAGCTAATATATAACGGTGAAATACAAAAATTGTTAACTCAAAGCAGTGAACAAAACGTTATCTTTGAATTAGATCGATTGCCAAAGAATTGGGAAAAAGAGATGGAAAGTTCTCGTAAAGGAGAGCACTTTTTTGTTACTGTAGATCTTGAAGATAAGAGTAAGTTTACAAAGACATTGTTGTCAGAGGGGGTAGATATTTTGTCTATGAACCATGATACGTATACTTTGGAAGAGGTAGTCTATAACTTAAGGTAAGAAAATGAATAAGAGTTTAATTATTGCAAGATATACGTTTAAAGAGTTGTTAAAAAGCAAGGTCATGATAAATACAGCATGGTTTTCTATTGGGCTCATGATTTTCACTTATATAATATCTGAATTTTCATTTGGTAATCCAAGGATTATTGCTTTAGATGTAGGCGTTGGCTTATCTTCATTAGCCGCTGTTTCAATCTCAATATTCTTAGGTGTCAGTTTGCTCAGTGACGAAATCAAAAGTCGTACTGCCTATATTACACTTTCGAGACCTGTATCTAGGAAAAGCTTTATCATGGGAAAGCTTCTCGGTATGAGTAGTATTTTGTTTTTGAATATCTTGATAATAATGATCTGTTCTCTTGGAATATATTTATTCTTTGGTGGGAGTTTAGATTCATTAATCTTAATTTTTTTAAGTTTTGCCTTTATCGAAGCTTTCTTGACATTGCTCATTGTCGTTTTCTTTAGTCTAATCACAAACAAAATTTTAGCTATTATAAACGCGATAGTACTATATATTCTCGGGTATGCTGTTCCAAATAGTCTAGAAATTGGAATGGTGAAAAATAGTGAGATGCTAACTTTTCTGATTAAAGGTTATTCTTATGTGTTTCCAGATTTTTCAAGATTTAATATGAAATCGCAGTTAACTTTAGGCTTCGACTATAATTTAAATCTTCTATTGAACTCTTATATATATTCATTGAGTTATTGTTTATTTTTGATTTTAGTTATAAGTTTCATTTTTGATCGTAAAGAGTTGTCGTAGTGCTTGAGTCAATAATACTTAAGATATTTTATATGACTTTCGGATTACTTGTTGGAAGCTTTTTAAATGTCTTAATTTTAAGAATTCCAAAAGATGAAAACTTCGTTTCTAAGAGATCTCACTGTCCAAAATGTAATAAACTAATTTATTGGTATGAAAATATTCCTGTCTTGAGCTATTTGTTATTATTGGGGAAGTGTTCGAAATGTAAAACAAAGATAAGTTTTCAATATCCATTTATTGAGATGATAACAGGAATATTTGCACTCGCACTGTCGTATAGATTTGATTTAAGTTCTTACGGTCTTATTCATACGTTTTTCTTTTTTATGTTGTTCTGTAGTTTCCTTGTTCATTTCGTTATCGATTATAGGCATCACATTCTTCCTGATGGAATTAATATTTTTATAGCTTTGCTTATGATTTGCTATTCGCTCTATTATTATGATTACAGTCATTGGCTCTATGGTGGTCTTGTTGGCTTTTTGCTTCCTCTTTCTGTTACTTATGTTTTTTATCTACTAAAAAATCAAGTTGGCCTTGGTGGTGGAGATATAAAATTATATGGTGCACTGGGACTTTTTCTTGGGCCTGTTAACGTTCTTTATTTAATCTTTCTAAGTTGTGTTCTTGGCTCTCTTGTTAGTATACCTCTTATCCTATTGAAGGTGATTAAAAAAGATTCCCCCATCCCTTTTGGACCATTTATAATTTTAGTTGCTGCGTTGCAAATTTTTGCACCTGGTCATTACCAAAAGTTAATGTCTTTTCTTTTCTAAGTTATTAAATTCTTGATATCTCGGATTCTTGCAGGGTATAATTTAA
>CAWUIU010000441.1:0-2903 GCA_963922285.1 uncultured Oligoflexia bacterium
TTTAAAAAAATTGCTGCCGACTATAATATATATAGTGAAATTCTTGAGAATGCGGAAAAGTTATTAGACCAAAAATATATTACCTATGAAAAGCTCCTCCAGGATCTTTCCAAAGATAAGTCACAACTCGATCAACTTCTTTTAGAAAACAAACAGCTTAACTATGAGTTAAAAAATCAAAAAAAATCGATGGAGGGACTCTTATACCTTGAAAAAGAGGGCCTCTATGAAAATTACAAAAAGAAAATCGACAAAGAGCTACAAAAGATACGAAATTTGAGAAAAAGTGATCTCAAACTAAACGAAATGAAGAAGCGAGCAGATGAAATTGGTAGTGCTGTTAACAAGCTCAACCCAAAAGAACAGACTGATCACTCTAAAGAGCTAAAAAAACCTTCGGAATATATCGTGGGTAAAATTTACTTTTGTGATAAATTTCAATCCGACTGTGAACTAGTCTCAATCGACCGAAAAAAAGCGTCAATAAAACGTAATGGTCTCTCGATGAAAGTTCCTCTAAATTCCTTATATGAACCAAGATCAAACTTTTCTAACAAGAAAAAGAAAGAGGAAAAGGTTCAAATCAATGTCTTTAAAAATAGTTTTTCAAATGTAGAAATAAAAGCACTCGGGAAACGACTTGATGAATTTCAACGTGAAGTAGAAAATGCGCTTGATCACTTACTAGCTGGAGATATACCTTACTTGTTAGTTGTACACGGTCATGGAAGTGGTGTTCTTAAGGGATGGCTTAGAGATCATCTAAAAAAGAGTGGTTTATTTGACTATTCTCCAGATGAAGGAAATGATGGTGCAACTAGAATCACAGTTAGATAATTAATCGATGTTCTGAAAAACTCGTTCTGTTCTTATTTTCATTGACTCTCCACCACCTGGTATCGTCATTGAAAACCAAACCACAACAGCTCTTCCTCTAATATTTTCATGTGGAACGAATCCCCAAAATCTTGAATCAGATGAGTAGTCTCTATTATCACCCAAGACAAAGTACTTTCCTTCTGGAAGTTTTGTTTTTTCTAGATGACTTGAATAAATATTGTCCTCATCTTGCTGCACAATAAACTTTTTAGTTCCTAACTCAGACCTGAAGAACTTAAAGCTATTACCTTGGTATTGAGCATCCATATCAGCCAAGTATTTTGAACCATCTATCTCTAGTGATTTTACTGCTTCTCCGTTAATGAAAAGAACCTTATTTTTAATTTCTATTTCATCACCAGGTACGGCAATAACTCTTTTTATATAATTTATCGAAGGATCTTTTGGCCATTTGAAGACAATAACATCACCACGTTGCACTTTCTTTTCTCCGAATAGATATATCGGTTTCCAATTAATATCGAAGATTGCGAGATCAGAAAACGGAAGTTTAAATCCATAGGAGAATTTATTAACGAGAATAAAGTCACCTATTTTTAAAGTTGGAATCATTGAACCAGAAGGAATTCGGTAAGGTTCAAAGAATACTGATCTAAAAACTAGCAAAGAAGCTAAAATAAGAAAAATATTTCTTAACTCTTTTAGAAACTCTTTTTTTCTTTTTCCAACAATCTCTTCCGTGCTAAGTAGATTCATTATAATTTATTTACCTTCGTATAATAATATTGGATGATATCTTGTGATAATCTAGCAGACCTTACATACCATTTCTCAAAATTAATAATCATAACACAAATTGAAATAGCTTCTTTCTTTTTATCTTTAGGAATTGCAAAAGCTGAGAACCAGTCTCTTTTCCCATAAGGTAAGCCACCGGTAATACTACCGGTTTTCCCACCAATCTCTAGTTCATTTCTTAACTTTCTTTTTAATGTTCTAAAATGTTTACGAGCAGTTCCTTTTTTAACAGTAGCTTCCATTAGCCCCTTAAGCTCTTCATTGGTTTTGTTATCAAGAACCCTTTTTGATTGTTTACTATTCTTCCATATTGTTTGTTCATCTTTATTTTTTACTTCGAGAACAAGTCGAGGGTTAACATATTCACCATCATTAGCAATTACAGAGGAAATTCCAGCACAATGCAAAGGGCTCATCAACGTATCTTTATTAAAACCTGAGGCTATTTCAGCTAAATTATAACCCTCTTCAGGCATTATGAAGGTAGATTTAGAAACATCCAATTCTTTCATTATCGGCTTATTAAACCCAAACCTCTCAGCCATATCTTTAAGTTCATACGGAGTTGTATTTTGAATAGCCGCCTTTCCAAAGACAACATTATTTGAGAAAGCAAAAGCCTTTTCAAATGAAGACTTACGCCTCCATTTAGACTTCTTATCTTTCAATTGATAACGATACAAAGTTGTCCCACGGCCTCGATACTTAAAAATATCATCTGAACTCACTTCGCCATCTTCAACGAGTTCTGCACTAGTAATAATTTTAAAAATACTAGCTGATGGATGAGTTCCTGTAAAAGGAAGGAGATTATCAAAAGTCATCGTCTTTCTTTCAAAGCCTAAACTTGTTAGTATCTTGCCAGTTTTTGATTCAAGAACAACAACAGCTGCTCTGTCAGGACGATAATAGCGTAGCCTTTTTTCTACATAGGTCGTTAGCTCATCGTTTAACGTATAATCTATCTTAAAGCTTTCATCACTATCGATATATTCACTACTAAGAACACTGTCCTTGCTCGTAATTTGAGAGTTTAAATAAGTTTTTAAATTACCAACTTCGAATGCTTCTTTTTTCTGCTCTTCTTTTTTAAATAACATAAAAAAACCAAGCATAGCTGGAATTACTAACAAAGGCAGAAATTTATAATAAGCTCTTATGAAGCCTCGCACCAATTATCCTTGAAAGTCTTTACCTATCACAAAGAACTCTTTACTAACAGATCTCGTGGACTTTGGCTTTAGAAAATGAAACTCTTTAAATCT
>CAWUIU010000442.1:0-2891 GCA_963922285.1 uncultured Oligoflexia bacterium
TTTCTTATCCTGTCCACCATTTTTGGTGGAGGAAGGTTTTCTGGTATGAGCTTTCTTTCAAGTGCAATGTGTGTTTCCTATGCTGTACTTTTTCCTGATCGGATTTTTCAGTTCTTTATGGTCATTCCAATAAAGGCAAAGTTCTTTTGTATGATCCTAGGCGCGATGAGTTTATATCAAGGTCTTTTAAGTTCGGGTGGTGGCGCAGCCATGGGCCAATTAGCAGCAATGGGCTTTGGTTTTGTGTTTATAAAGATTCTTCCAATGCCTTGGTTTAATAAGCTCGTTGCAAAATCTGGTAAGGCGTCACAGTTTAAAGGAAAAAAGACAGTTAAGAAGAGTCATCTACGAATTGTTGAAGACGAAAAAAAAGATGATTCGCCGCGCTATTGGCAGTAATTAGCACTTTGCAAAATAAATCCTAGATGGTACAACACTAATTATCTTAAATTAGTATTTGTTAAAGGAAGGATATAAATGAGACTTGCAAGAGCTTTAGAAGAGAAATTATTAGATACAAGATTAAGAGATAAGCTTCTAAGTGATGGAAAGATCACAAAAGAGCAACTTGATTCTTACATGAATGGTCTTTCAGACGATGAGGCGAATAGCACTTACGAAGAAGAAAAGACAAAAGAACAATAATCAACAGATTTAAATACTTATATTACAAGGCCCGCTCTTTGCGGGCTTTTTTATATACTTTCTTGAATCTTTTGAATAAGAGACTCTACTTCCACTGACTGACTAATATTACCATGATAAACTAAGCTAATTTTATTTTTTAGGAGTCTTCCATTTCCTTTAAAGATTAAATAATGGCTTTGATCTTGTTTTTGTAGAACGTGAAGTGGAATAATACCACAGCCTAATCCGTGATCGATTAATTTTAGAACCCCTTGTACATCCATGATGTTCGCTTTTACATGAAGATCAATTTCCTTTTGGTAGTGAAACTGAAACCATTGATTAATAATAGGTGAGCCATCTAAGTAGGTGATGTACTCTAGACCTTTTAGACCTTTTAGACTTGTTTTCTCATTTAAATCATTTTTGAGAGCATAATCCTTAGAACAGCAAAGAATGAGATTCTCCGCAAAGAGATTTACTTCAACCATCTCCTTCGGGAGAGAATAGGAATCTGTAATGGCAAAGTCAAGGTCACCACTTTGAAGGAGTGGAATTTGTCTGTGAATATGGTCGTAGTTAATTTTTAAAGATACTTTCTTGTGTAGCTTTGCCCAGGCCGCTAAGTGTCTGAGAATGAGATTATTTCCAACTTCAATAGGCATTCCTATCTTAACTTCACCGGATAATTCGTGCTTATCCTTAGTCGCAACCTCCTCGAGAGAGGAGGAGAGAAGTTTTAATGCTACTGAAAGATTCTCATGAAGCTTCACGGCCTCAGAAGTTGGAATCAGTCTTCGAGAGACTCTGTTAAAGAGTTTTACCTCGAGTTCCTCTTCTATCGATCTGATATGTTGTGAGACACCTGGTTGAGTAAGAAATAATAATTTCGCAGACTTAGACATACTTCTTGTTCGAAAGACGGAATCAAAAACTCTTAATGTCGTAAGTGATAAACTCTCAAGTATCATAAGTAACTAAAACTATATCACAATAGATAATAAAATTTTATATATAATTATCAAATTATATAATTATTATTAATGAAGTAATGTCTGTATATTTCGTTCAACTTAATGAGAGAGGTAAACATGAAACTTTTATTAGCATTAACTTTAGTATTTTCAAGCGCTGCTCAGTCTATCGTTGTAAGTGGTGACTTGCTTGATAATATTAAATTAGATGGTCCAATACAGAAGATGATCTTTACTGCTAATAAGACGGAGATTGCTCTTGTTAACGAATTCAATGAAGTTGCTAGTTGTGAAGAAGGTGAATTTGAACTTTCTGATACTGGTAATGGAAACTTCAAGCTTGAAAGAGTTGTAAAATGTGAAAAATGGGTAGACCAGACAAAAGATGTTCAGTTTTGCCCTGAAGTATATATGCCTGTTTGTGGAGAGCTAAAGTCTGAAGCTGGATCAAAAGCACTTCCTGAATTAGCTGTATTTTCAAATATGTGTGAGTTGTATATTTCGAAAGCTACTTTTATCAAAATGGGTTCTTGTAACTAATTTAAACCAGTCATAGACTGTTTCCCATAGTTTTGTTTGTTAAGTTTAAAGGCCTTCGTAAGAGGGCCTTTTTATTTTGAGTGAATTTTTTACAGACTCTCTATTAATTTTTTTTTCTCAGTGTATATTGCGGCGCAAAAGAGGTGCTTATGAAGAAACTATTTTCTTTTGCAATTTTACTAACTGTTTCACTTAACACGTTTGCAAGTGTTTCTGATTTAAAGGTTCAATATCCTTCCAGTCAGTATCGTGGAACATTAGAATCTATATCAGAAGCTACTTGTAGTCTTGATTTATACAAAGATAGTTTTGATAATAGCCCTTTTAGAAAAGTCGATTTTAATATTAATCATCTTAACAAGAATGGTAAGGTGAAGTTTAAAGATTTTCTTAACAAGAAGGTTAGTATCACTTTTAATAGAAGTGGTTTAAGCACTGAGGTTCTTTTAGAGTCGAGCAAGGGCAAAACTAACGTGATTGTAAGTAATCTGAAGGGTTTAAGACTTAGACAAGAAGGTTATTTTGTTGGTTTCCTAGGAACTGGGACAGACGTCTATCTTGAAATGAGCTGTCACTAAGTTATTGAACCACAAACTTTGTATAGAAAAGTTCTTTAATCATTGGAACTCCCATTTCTTCGTTAATCTTTTTCTTGATTCTTGCTTCAAAGATTAGTTTACCTGAAATAGAATTCAGTTCATCTGGTTCCATATTTGATGCTACATCGATAATGATATCATTTATTATAGC
>CAWUIU010000443.1:0-2883 GCA_963922285.1 uncultured Oligoflexia bacterium
ATGTCTTCAGTTACATTGATCACGGCACTAGCTGTATTGTTTTGATTATTTGAGTTATTCAGATCATCGTAAATGAATGTGTCGTATTCATCTGCTCCTTCTTCCTGTGAGATCGGAGTCGATCCATCTGCTCTAAAGTCGAGTTCAAAAACCTTACTTGTGTTTATCGTATATAAGTAATCTTCAACTTCCACGTTCTTATTTTGTTTTTGCGAGAACACTTTAGTTTTTTTGATCTTTGAAAAGTCACCAGCGACAGCTTCATCAAACTCGGAAGTAGTAAAAAGATCGCCACAACCATGTCCCTTATTATGGAGGTAGAGATAGTGATTTTCTAAATTAGTATTTTCTTTAAGCGATTTCCAAGTGAGAAGCGTATCTCTCGCATCTTGGTCTTTATCTTGTCCAGCAATGTGAAAGATTGGGGTTGAAACTTTGGCCAGATCTTCAAGTAGACTTCTTTCTTGCCAGTACGTATCTGTGCCATTAACAGTTGATTCAACATAGTCTTTCCAGTCTTGTAATGGTCGATTAAAGATGATTTCGTCAATATTGAGGAGCTGGTCAGGATTCTTGCTAATGACATAGTTCATCTTTGCATAGAAGTTTCGAGCACTATAAGCTACTTTTGCTTGACTGACATAGTCAATTAGTGTGCTTTGCATTTTTTTTGAGGCTGTGAAACTATCAGTTTCAACATTGGCAGGAGCAGAGCATGCAATTGTAGAAATAATACCTTCTGCCTGAGAGGCCGTTGTCGCTAGAGCATTAAAGCCATCGTAGCTAATACCAAAAGGAATAACTTCGCCATTGCTAAATTTCTGTTTTCTTATCCAGGCGACAGTATCAGCTCCGTCCTGAATGTTTTCACGGTGTAACCAACGAAAATCACCTTCACTCTGATGTGAGCCTCTGTTAGATTGAATAATAACATTTAAATTTTTTTGTACAAAGAAGTCGAGATAACTCAGGTATGTCGTTGTTGATGTATGAAAATATGGAGTACGAATATATAATGTTTTCTTGGGGGAATCATTTACGCCAAAGTAGTAAGTCGCGAGTTGATTACCATCGCTCATTGCCACCATGTTTTTGCTGATAGTGAAGTTTTTAACAAATGATATATTACTTGATTGAATTTTATCATTTCGATCATAATTATGGGCAATGATCATGTCTTGTGGGTACTGTGTTTTTATTCGAATATATTGGATTGGTTTATCGTCAATGATAATACTTGAATCGAGACAACTAACAGCACCATTAAATCTTTGAAAAATAGGAACGATATTGTACAGTGTTCCGTCAGAATAAATCTCTTCTAAAACAAATGGATTATCGAGATTTTTATTATTGATAAGATTACAAAAAACATCCGCAATACTTTGAGGCTCTATTTCTTGAGAGGCAGACGTAGCACTAGCTATATCTTCATCTTTTTGCGAAAACGTGCTAGCGAGATCATTATTTGCTGTCTCGACAAGATTGTTAATTTGTTTAAGCTCTTGGGGCGAAGGCTCATCTTTTCTCGATGAACATGAAAGTAATGTCATTAACCCTAGAGTAAGTAAGAATATTCTTTTATTCATTTTGGCCCCAACTTGTTTGAGGCTTTATAGCATCTTTTATGACATTGTGCACAATTGGTGTAATATTTATAAAACGAGAAGAGAATTAGAAAATATTTGTTATTTCAAGATGTTGTAGCTCGTTTTTTGTGGGGAGACATTCTGGTGAGCGAAACTTAAGTATATCACGATCGTTTAAACTGAAGAGGATATCTAAACTCATTCTCTTCATACCATAAAGACCTCGGTGAATCATTGAGGCGTCAAAGACTAATAAATCACCAGCATTAAGAGGGATTTTTTCACCACGACTTAAGTCTTCATAGTTTTTATGACCATCAATCTCCATTCTAACCTTAAGCTCTTCTTCGTTGTCCCAATTTTTATGAGAGTAGGGAATAACTTCTATGCCTGGCTCATCTTTAAGTGCTAGTCTTAAGTGTATGACACTAAAGAACCTATTCTCAACAGAGTCTTTTAGCTCTTCTACTGTGAGATTAGCGTATTGCCCATCTCTGTGCCAGTAATTCTTCTTCTCTTTGTGAAAAGGATTGAAGAAGAGTTGAGAGTTTAAAAACGAATAGGCCTTGTCTTTAAATATTTCTTTGGCAATTGTATTTATTTTTATACTTGATATATATTTTAGAAGTAACAAACGATCTTCTTGAGAGCACCATTTAGGGTCTGTGCAGTAGGCACTATTAATTGCATGAGACTTATAAAAATCTTCATTTAACTCCTGCCATTTAAAAAAATGATTTTCACAAGCTTTCAAAAGAGTTTGTCGATCGTTAGTATTTAAAAAATTCTTATAAACCTGAAAACCTTTTTCCATGTCTAGTCCTCAAAAAAGTAATTAGTAAATGCTTTTTCAAATGTATCAATTTTAGAAAGCCAAAATTCAGTCAGTTCACTTTCTTGATGATTTTTTAGCTCTTGGCGAAAAAGGGTAAGCCATCTGCCAAGTTCACCCTTTCTGATATTTAAATTTTCATGTGCATGCAGAATATGTTTGGCGTCTTCGAGCTTAGGAGTCCCAATTAGCTGACTCTTCCAAAATGAAGTTATCCGAGGTATATGCTTGGAAAAAGCTCCTAGATCTTGCTCCAGATTATCTGACCTGTTTGATATTTTACGAAAGTGGTAACCAATGAAGACATCATTGATCGCTTTTCTATAAAACTCACACACAATCATTTCTATATAGAGTTCTTTCTCACTCTTTGTCATTAATATTACTCACAACTTTCCGATAGGGTTATTATGTCAAAATTAATTTTTATCGTCAGTTTATTTTTAGTAAGTCACTCTTTTG
>CAWUIU010000444.1:0-2854 GCA_963922285.1 uncultured Oligoflexia bacterium
CATAGGTGGTTCTCGCTCTGTTGACTCTTTTCACAAAGCGCTTGGAGAGATCATGTGGGAAGGTGTAGGAATGGCACGTAATGAAGCTGGTCTAAAGAAAGCTATTGCAGACATTCAAAAGCTTAAATCTGAGTTCTGGAAAGACGTTAAAGTTACAGGAACTCCAGAAGGTATCAATATTGAGCTCGAAAAAGCAAATAGAGTTGCTGACTTTTTAGAATTAGGTGAGCTAATGGCAAGAGATGCTCTAGAAAGACCAGAATCTTGCGGGGGACACTTTAGAGAAGAGTCACAAACTGATGAAAATGAAGCCCTAAGACGTGATGATGATTTCTGTCACGTTGCTGCTTGGGAATACCTAGGTGATGATAAAACTCCAATTAGAAATATTGAAGAGCTAGACTTCCCTAACGTTCCATTAACGCAGAGATCTTACAAGTAAGAGGTAATTATGAGTGAACAAACTATGAACTTAAATTTAAAAATATGGCGTCAAAAAGATGGAAAAGCAAAAGGTGCGATGGAAGACTATAGTCTAGCAAATGTTTCTCCTGATTCGTCTTTTCTTGAAATGCTAGACCAATTAAACGAAGAGCTTATTGAAAAAGGAATTGAACCTGTTGCCTTTGACCACGACTGTCGTGAAGGTATTTGTGGAATGTGCTCTCTTATGATTAACGGTCAGGCACATGGTCCAGAAAGAGAAACGACAACTTGTCAGCTACACATGAGAAGTTTCTCAGATGGAGACACAATTGTTATCGAGCCTTGGAGAGCAAGAGCATTCCCAGTTGAAAAAGATCTTATGGTTAATCGAAATGCATTTGATGATATCATCGCTGCTGGTGGATACACGACTGTAAACACTGGTTCAGCTCCTGATGCAAACTCAATTCTTATTTCAAAAGAGAACGCAGACCTTGCAATGGATGCCGCAGCTTGTATTGGTTGTGGAGCTTGTGTTGCCAGCTGTAAGAATGCTTCAGCAATGCTCTTTGTATCAGCAAAAGTATCTCAACTTTCTTTACTTCCTCAAGGAGAAGCTGAAGCTGAACAACGTGTTCAAAACATGGTTAAGAAAATGGATGATCTTGGGTTTGGAAATTGTACTAACGAAGCTGAATGTGAAGCCTCATGTCCAAAAGGTATTGAGATTACTAATATTGCACGTATGAACAAAGAATTCTTATTCTCTGCAGTATCTTCTAAAACAAAACCAGAAGTTTAAAAAATCAAATTAAATAATTCGAAATGAAAGGGGCCATTCTTGGTCCCTTTTAAACTTAAGACAGTTTAAGCTTCTTAAGTAATTTCAAGATAAAAAAGAGATTAGTAAAAACCTCTAAAATGCACAGATAAAAAAATACAATTTTCTAAAAAAATGTAAATTCCTATCAACTAAAGACCATACAAGAAAGCACTTAGCTAAATTGATAAAACCTGCTAAATGCCTAAAAATATTGAATAGATATCATCTACGAGTAAGCTCCCTTGCCAATGGGTTATGGAAATAATAATCTTATTTATGCTTATTTATAATAAAGTGTCTCAAGAGTTCACTCAACAAATAATTAAACTTGCCAAAGATATCCTCACAAATGAAATGGGAATAAACTTCAAATCAAAAAGAGTTCATTTTCAAGGATACTCTATTCCTCTAAGCTTTTGCTGCTTTAAAGACAAGAAGACCCTTGGTTTCTTTGATAGTAAATTGTTTCAAATTGGGATCAATATTTACCTTATTGAACAAGACATAGATGTCATTAAAAATATTCTCCGCCATGAACTCGCTCACTTTTATTTACAAATAACTCATAAAAATGCCAAACAATCCCATGGTCCGGAATTTAGAGATATATTTAGAAAGTTCTCTTGGTCAGAAAACTTTTCTAAGGCATCCATTCAAATATCGTTTAATGAAGAAAAGAATGAAAAAGTTCTATCAAAAATTGAAAAGCTTCTAGCGCTAGCAGATTCTTCAAATCAACACGAATCTGAATTGGCTTCAAGAAAAGCAAAAGAGCTGCTAGCAAAATACAATATAGACCCAAACCTAAGAGAGTCTGACGATACGTATGTGGCCAGAGTTCTTGAGTTTAAAAGACGCACACCACTTGTGGATGGAATCTATGACGTGATGAGTGAATATTTTGTCTATCCTATCATTAACCAGGGGCCCGGTGGAGGATATCTTGAAGTTATCGGAAGCAAAACCAATGTAACAATTGCTGATTATGTAGCCCATTTCTTGACTCATTCCATCAACAACATATGGACTATAGCTAAGAAAAATAATAATATAAAAGGAATTGTTGCAAAAAACAGCTTCTATCATAGTTTTTTTAAAGAACTACGCACAAAACTTGAAAATGAAAGTCAGGATATTTTTAGAAACGAAAAAAATAGTCGAGATATTGTAATTATGAAAAACAATATAGCGAAGGATCTAAGTTTTCGTGTGCAAAATGTCTATCCACATCTTCGAAGTCTTCAATCTGGAAGTAGAAAGATTGATCATCGAGCAAGTACCCTAGGAAGAGAAACGGCAAAGAGCTTTAGTATTAAGCCTGCCCTAAAAAAAGAACAAAAATCGTCAGGTAAGCTCTTATCTTTTATTAAGTAAGAAACTATAAAGTTAAGTTTTCCAATAAAATCAAATATAAGAACATTAAACTAAATTTTTTCTTAAGAGGTAATTTTATCTTATTGAAGTAATGAAAAGTCATACTTTATAATATTCCTATGAATAAACCTAAAAATCGAAAGCAGGTCATTGAAGAATTTGTGAATTCCTGCACTCTTGTTTTCAAGTCATTTGAATATGATGTTGTTATTTCGAAAAATAAGGCCAATT
>CAWUIU010000445.1:0-2833 GCA_963922285.1 uncultured Oligoflexia bacterium
ACTTCGTCCCATTGAATTGTTTCACGCAATAGGTATGATAGGAACTTCTCTGTCGATAACTCAGTTAATTTGTAGCCTTCTTCTTGTTGAATAAGGTGGAAAATTCCTTTTACTTTTCTTTTTTCGCTACACCAACCAGGATGTTCTCTTGGATACCCATAAATTGTTGTGGTACTGGGTTGTGCATATAAATTATCATTTTCGATAGAGAGATATATTTGATCTCCTCCAAGAATACGATAACCATCTAATTCATAGCTTTGGTTAGCTAGAGTTGACTTTCCGGCTCCTGATGCACCAAAGAAAACATATGCATTTTTATCAACCTCAACAGTGGAAGCATGTAGGGCAATTTGATTACGACTATACTTACTTAATAAGTTAATCATTACGGCCATCATGAGATTATCGATGGGGTCAGTGTTTTCTTTTGAAAAGATCGGCCCAATTGCATCGATTGAATCAGTATTAAGATCAAGAGTGGCCATGAAATCTCGTTGAATGATTTCAAGATTATTATCAATTCTCTTTTTGAAAAACTCGTAACTCTCAGTATTCCAAATTAAATGTCCATCAGATGCATATTCATCATCACTTAAGTGATAGTTAACAGTAAAATTATGACTAAAGTCTGTGGGGCTAGAAAAAGGTGCCATATAACGATCAATAAAAAGTTTTAATCTTTCAACTGAGTCAAGGTTAGATGAATATACATTGAATGTAATTTTATAGTTAAGAATGTAGAAGTTAGTTGTTCTTGATAATAATGAGTCTTTTTTTTGAAATAAAGTATTCTTAAAACTATCTAAAAGTTCTTCTTTAATTTTATGAGAATCTTGTGCCATAACCATCCAAAATCATATTTAATTGATCCTATCCAGGAATCCATTGTAGCATGTTTTAAAAGATAATACCTTGTTTTATAAGTAGTCGGAGATGTCAAGAATTTCCATGTTAGTATTCTCGTAAAGATGATTCTTCTAAGAAAACTCTTTTTGTAAAATTTTGTAAAGCCTGTGCCAAAAATATTAACCAATGCGATATTAATGGAATGTGAAGAGTGATCATGATTTAAATGCTTGCTAAGATGAGCAACTCTTATCCAGTCAATATTTTTAGCGTGCTTTGAGATAAATAGATTAATATCGATTAGCCAGTGTATCTTTAAGAAAGTGTGCTGATATGCAAGATGTCCCATCAGGTGAATAAGCATATCGCTATAATTGAGCATTCGGTAATATTCGTTATAAAATGGAATCGAATCCCACTTTATACTTTTTTCATTAATAAATAATCGGCTATGAAGTTCAATTACAATCTCGATTCCAGACTCTTCCTTGCTTAGGCAGTATTTGAAATCATTACCCCACCACTTCGGCTCTTTTACATCTTCGAAACCTTGCCCACGAAGCCAGTTCATTACTTCGTTAAGGTTGTCCTTTTCAACTAAGAGATCAATATCACCGAGGGTACGATGTGAAATATCATCATAGATTTTTTCAAGAAGAACGATCCCCTTAAGGGCTATAACTTTCCATTTATTATCAAGCGCAGTAGTAGCAATTTTCTTAGACCAGTGTAAATAAGCAAGATTTCTGATGTGAATAGACTTCGATTTAAGAGGGAACTCTTCAGGTAGCCAGCCCTCTAGTCCTTGCTCAATGATGGATATCTTAAGATCCTCGCTTAATGAGTGGGAAGTTACATTCTTAAATATAATATCCTTAAAATATTCTTCTCGATTCATTAAGTTCTCGTAAAAAGTAGTGGAGTTCCTTTTTTTATTAAACTCGTTTCTGCAAATCTAATAAGAGTGATACCTATCGTTAAGGCGAGAAAATTCCAAATGAGTAATGACGCAATAATGGATAAATGAGAAGTATTAAATATATTAAAGTCATTTAAGTATGAATTTCTAATAAGATATAAAGTCGAATTGAAAGGAGACAGGGTACTTGCAAATCTTTGAATGAATGTAGGAAATACCTCTACCGGAAAATAAGCTCCGGCGAAAAAGAGGGAAACGGTTGACAGATAGTTGATTACGTTACTTCCCCTTCCAAGGATCATCGAAATACTTGCTGCAATTAAACCTAGGCCTAGAAAAGTTGGAAGTGTGAAAATTAAAATTGCGATACTGAATAAGAAACCTTTTAAGCTAATTGAAAGATCAAAGAAAAATAAAGCTATAAAGATATGAAGAGCTACTCTTGTTAATTCAGCAATTGCACCACTTTTTACCCAAAGGATAATAATTTTAAGAAGTGAGATAGGATAACTGAGTAGAGTTGTGAGAACTCGTTGATTAACAAAATATCGAAGTCGTATAGCTGGATTTGTCATAAGATAGATTGGTAATGCTAAGCTTAATTCTCCAATGAGGACAAAGCTGAAGTAGTCCATCTTGTAAAAGTTCATATTTGAGTTTAGATTTGGCGCAAATGCTTTTGCAGTAAAATAATAGATGATCACAGATATAAAAATTCCTAAGAATTCACCGATGAATGCCCATTTGCTAGGATAAGTATCTAGTCTTTCGAGTTTTAGAATTGATCGAATTAATTGATAGAGCAAAGTTTATCCTGGTAAAAGAAATTTTCGATTAAAAAAATCTGTGTGAATCTCTTGATGAGAAGATGAAATGATAGTTTTGTTTTGATGATGACTAATGATTTCATTCTTAATAAATTCGATCGACTCTTGTGATAAGAAAGAAAAAGGCTCATCGAGAACAATGATTTGAGCAGATCTCGATAATACTCGATAGAAATTTATTAATTTTTTCATTCCTTGAGAACATTTATAAACAGGTGTTTGATAAGCCTCATTAAAT
>CAWUIU010000446.1:0-2815 GCA_963922285.1 uncultured Oligoflexia bacterium
TTAAGTGCTGATTCAACAGAGCAAGTCATTGAGCGATGAAGTGTCGCATCCATATCATTGGTTTCAATATTTCGCTCAAGCCATTCAATATATTTTTTCGACAGATCAACGCTTGTCACTTGAGTCGCACCCTTCTTAAGGGCAAATAGTGAGTAAGCACCCGTGTATGCATAGAGATTAAGAACTCTTTTTCCTTCAAAGTTACTTTCTAATTTCTTTCTAATAGCGGACATGTCGGTGTAGATACCAACATCATAATATTCGTTAAGAGTAAGGTTGTATTTTACTCCAAACTCTTCGATAACGAAGCTGTCTTCTTTCACACCTTTACTTAAACATTTAAATTCAAGCTTTTGGGTTTTATTTCTTTTTTGAATCCAAATTTTATCTTTTTTGAAAAATTTCTTCGTAAATTCAAGAATCTCTTGTTCATATGAATTCCAAAATGTGGAATACAGTTGAATAAGAGCTCTATCTTTTAGTTTGATAATATGTATGCCAGGTAGGTGATCTGCTTCACCAAAGACAAGATACATATTATCACGTTCTTTTGATAACTCTTCTCTTAGAGAAAAGGATTGTTCTAATCTCTCGATTAGGTTCTCTTTAAAAATTGCATGATTAAATGAATCATTCTGGTGAATGACACTCCAAAGTCTAGCCTTTATTTGCGGATGATTTGGATCATTAAGTAACATTACTCTGTGTGTATTAGTTAGCTTTGCCCAGATAAAATTCTCTTGTAGAGGAAACTTAGCCGAGTAAGTGTCCTTTGTTATCCAAGGGTGGCCTTTTTTTAGATATTTAATGCTTGCTGGATGTATTTCTACTTTCTTTGCCATTTTCTTGTCTTGTATTTAATCGATAGTTTAAGTTTTCTTCTAATATTTTTAAGATTTGATTTGTTATGGCAAATGGATCGCTTAGATCAGTAATGCCAAAAAGTGCTAATTCAAGTTTTTGCTCTTTTGAAATCTCTGCGAATGGATCAAGTTCTAGGGAAAGCTTTTTAAGTTGCTCAACTTTATCATCACTCAGCAAAGTAATTTTCTCATGCTGAAATGTTTCCTTAGAACTACCAAAGTATGTGTTATCTATGCTCATGAAGTACTTATTTCAAATATTTAGATCAACGTCAACTTAAGAGAGTGTTCCATGATATTAATTACTTGCCTTATCCTCTGTATGTCAGTTTTATTTGTTGATGTAACAAAGATTAACACATCTTTTAACATAATTTCAGCTAGATACAGTGAATACCTATTAAAAAAAAATGAGTTAGAAAGAGGTAAGTTTCTTTATCAATTTCTCTTGAATGCTAATGTTTTTACGGATTTTTCTAAGTTAAATCATTTTAGGTTTTATAATGATCTTCTTGAAAAATCTGTCCTTTTTTCTAAAAACTATGGGGCATCCTTCAGGAAACCTCTTCACGTAATTAAAAGAAGTTTACTTAAAGAAATCGATATTGTGAGAAAGTCTAAAACATTTCAAGGTCAAACGAATGCACAATTCTTTGTCATGATGATGATATGTTGGGGATTTTCATTTTATTCTGCTAATCTGATGGGTACAAAGTTAAATTCATCGATGTTAGTAGCTCTCTTCCTATGGCAAATGATAGGTTTTATCTCATTCAACCATGTTTTTCGTTTACGAAATGAAAGAATGACTTCTAAGTACTCACTTCTATTTAAAAATTTTATAACCTACCAAACATTGCTTGAGGTTAGTCTTCCTATTTCTGAAGTTAAGCGTTTGTGTCATTTTAGTGATCTCGTATCGGTAGAGGATAAGGGCCTTAAGTTTTTTATCGATCGTTTTTTTTCTTTGATAAAGATCAGGGAAGAACAAGGTCGTGAAACGGCCGAAGATATAAGTTTTTTATTAGATGACTTTAGACTTTTTTATGAGGAAGCATTGGATGGAAACTTAAAGTTTTTAACTGTCCTAAAGTTTATCTGGTTAGTAGTATTTTTTCTAAGTACTTATCTCGTTTCTGTATATCTGACTATCTCGATGGTGGTTAGCTAAATAACGCAACCTGTCTGTTCGAAGTGATTATTCTTTCCGAAATGCGCTATGCTTCATTGTTGTAAGTCCTGATATTTAAGGCTATTATGCAGCTTTAAATTTTATTGGAGTTCTTATGAATACAACTAATGATAAGCAGATTATCTATTCAATGAATCGTGTTGGAAAAGTTTATAAAAATAAACATGTTCTTAAAAATATATCTCTTTCTTATTTCTATGGTGCAAAGATTGGTGTTCTTGGTCTTAATGGTGCTGGTAAATCTACACTTTTAAAAATCATGGCCGGTCTTGACGATGATCACTTAGGTGAGACACACCTTGCGAAGAATTATACTGTTGGATATCTCGAACAGGAGCCAACTCTCGATCCAGAAATGACTGTTAAACAAGTCGTCGAAGAGGGAGCTGCTGAGACAGTAAAAATGCTGAAAGACTTTGAAGAGATTTCAATGAAGTTCTCTGAGCCGATGAGCGATGATGAAATGAATGCTCTTCTCGAGAAGCAAGCAAAGCTACAAGATAAGTTAGATGCTACGAATGCTTGGGACCTTGATTCGAGACTTGAGCTTGCAATGGATGCATTAAACTGTCCGCCTAGCGAGAAGAAATGTGGTGTTCTTTCTGGTGGGGAAAAAAGAAGGGTTGCACTTTGTCGTCTTCTTCTGCAAGAACCAGATATCCTCTTGCTTGATGAACCTACAAACCATCTTGATGCAGAAACTGTATGGTGGCTTGAAAGACATCTCCAAAAATATAAGGGGACGGTTATTGCCGTAACT
>CAWUIU010000447.1:0-2805 GCA_963922285.1 uncultured Oligoflexia bacterium
AAAAATTAACGCTATTAATAGATACTTCATATCAATTTCCTTATAATTCAATTGTAAATGGTTTGTTCTTTGAGCGAATACTTTTAAAAGAGCCGTTATTTTTAATTTGTTTAATAAAGATATCTCTCACTTTTTCAAGCTTTTTTGTCATATCAATTTTAATCTTTATTCCAGATGCATTCTTTGTGCAACTTAAGAGAACATCTGACTCAATTGAACTATGATTATTAGTCGCAAATCGATGGTTCCAATTTGTATCTTTTATTTTACATTCTCTTAGTAGATTATTGCTAAACACGCCGTATAGACTTGTCTTCCATGAGCGAATTGCTTCGCTGATTACTTGTCCTTGTTCCTTATTTTTAGGACGATGTTCAAAGCCTAGAATACTATCAGCAGGACTTTTGAAGATGATGAAAACATCTTTCTTATCTGTTGCAATATCAATATTTAAATTTCCATGAACATGTGCGTCTAGAGCTTTTGCGCAAATGTTTAAACTAAGTAGTGAGATAAAGAGGTATCTGAGATATTGTTTTTTTTCCATAATTTATTGCAACACTCTTGCATTACTTGGTCAAGTAAAAAGAGGAACCCTTAGGGTTCCTCTCATGAAAGCTAAATTGCGAGGACAAGGAGTACCTCTAGGACATACTAGGGGTAGCTAAGTATGACTTAATACTTAGTATAGATGAGTTTTGTCTTATTGCAACAGTGTTGCATTAATAAAAGATGAAAAATTCTTACAGTTTCTTAGCTTGATGAACAGTCAGGGCATAGGCCCTTAATTTCAAGATGGTGCTCTAGATTTGTATAACCGCTTTCTCTAAGTTCTTTTTCCATCTTAGGAACATAACATCTAGTAAAAGGCACAATAATCTGACATCTATTGCATTTAAAATAGTGTTCGTGTTTGAGCGCTTTAGTCCCTAGCTTGTCTAATTCGCGAAGGGAATATTTTGAAGCTTCGCCTTGAAAATTGTTTTTTTCGATAATTCTTAGTTCGACAAACTTTGTAAGAATTCGATAAACAGAAACTTGATCACATTTATGTGCTTTAGAATCTTTGATCAGTTGAAAAATCTCTTCAGAAGTTAGGAGCTTATCTTCATTTTTTAGTAAAACTTCAGCAACACTAATTCTGGTTTGAGTAATCCTTAAGCAATTACTTTTTAAGATTTCTAAAATTCGATCAATTTTTTTCATAACATTATTTATAACAAAAATGTATGAAATTGAAAGCTAGATTAGGTGAGCTTTTCGAGTTGCAGCTTCTAAGTTGTTGAATTGATTTAAAAAACTTCTAAGATCTTCTTTATGACCATACTTAACAGCAAAACGGTCTGCTTCGATTTGTTTATTAATCTCACTCAAGTTTGAAGTGCTGTGCTTGTGATATATATGACCGAGTTCATGAAAGATAATCGCCTTAGCATTTTGATTATTGGCCTTAAATATTTCATTTAAAAGGTAAGGAAAAATCAAGATAATATTGTGATCACCTGAAGAAGGTAGTGTTGAGCTATATTGACCTTCACAGTAGAGAAAGAGTAAGGATTTTTCCTTTGTCAAAGTTTGAAAGTCTTCCTCACTAAGATCTGCAAAGATTTCACTAAAGAAACGCAGTAGGTACTTATCTTTTAGAATCCACTGATTATGCTCTTCTTTAAAAATGTCTTCTTTTGTAAATGGTTTTGAAAAATTAAACAAGTTCTTCATACTCAACTATTCGACTAAATAAATTGTGATATAAAAAAATTCTGATATTCACTAGTCTTAGGAATTTATTACCTATAAGTGATATCGGACATAATTGATAAAATATTTCTATGAATAAGTTTATCCTGTTATTTTTCGTATTTATGTCATCGGCTATTGCTTATGAAAAATCTGATGCTTTTATTGTTGAAGCAAATCCGGAGAGTTATAAAGTGCTATCTCCAACGAAGGTTGAAAAAAAAATATCAGTTATCATTAAGAATAAAATGTATTCAACCCTTAGGGCAAAGCTCATTTCAGATCGTATAGGTGACATTAAAACAATCACGATAAAGCAAGATGATAATGTGTCTGTTGAGTTCACTTATAGTCGAGCAGATAAGTTCTACGTAGTCCCTATATCACCACCCTTTCAAAGAGTTCAACTTAAACTAGGTCAAAAATCATATGAGATTCCTGAAAAAAAATAATGTAGAAAAGTCAATTATTGTTATCTCTGATGTTCACTTAGGAGCAGGAGAGTATGTTGATGATAAAAAGAATTACCTAGAAGACTTTTTCTTTGATAAGGAGCTAGTCGAATTTTTGCAATATTTCAGTAGTGGTGAATATCAAAATAGAGAGGTTGAATTAATAATAAATGGTGACTTTTTTGATCTTTTAGCCGTTCCATTTGTAAAGTACTATGACGACGAATTCTGGAGTGAGGAAGCTGCTAAGGATAAGTTAGGTCTCATTTTAAAAGCACATCCTGAAGTTATGGAAGGTCTTGGAGAATTCTTAAAAGAAAAAAATAAAAAGATTGTCTTTATTATTGGTAATCATGATGGAGAGCTAATTTTCCCATCATTGCAAGAAATGATTTTAAACTCTTTGCCAAAAGATGTTAGAGATCGTTTTGTTTTTCTGCCAAGTAAAACAGGAGAATATTACCCTTGTGAAAAGGTGCTTATTAAACATGGACACGAATACGAAATTGCCCATCAGTTCGACCTTGTTGAGAATATTGTTTCAGATGAGAGTGGGCGTAAATACTTTGTGCCACCTTGGGGTTCATATTACGTAACAAGAGTTATAAATAAATTC
>CAWUIU010000448.1:0-2790 GCA_963922285.1 uncultured Oligoflexia bacterium
AAGTTGGTGGATTCTTTAATACTTGGGATGTCACAAGGATTTATTTTATCGAAGGTTCTCCAACAGCAGTTAATCAAACTCAAACTGGTGATGAAAGTATTGCGACAAAAACAATCCCTGGACTTGTTTATCAATATAAGCTTGGTAACTATAAATTTATCGCTGGTATAGGAAAAACAACATACCTCTACCCTACAAATGAAAACTTTGACATTACAAATAACAACTCTGCTACAAGCTGGGAAAAAAGAGAAGATACTGGATATCTTTTTAGAGTTAAATATGACAAAGAAGATAAAACAAAAGCAAGACTAGAGTATGTAACTCACTCAGAAGCTGCTGAGACAGGATCTCTTCTCGAGACTGCTGCTTCAGCAAGAATTGAACACAATACTTCACAGCTATTCTTTGCTGGAGAATTAACATATTCAAAAGCATCTCCATCAGCATGGAGAATTTCAAGATCGACTGATTGGTTTGAATCACTTAGTCCGTTTAGTCCAATTTATGGAGACACATTAGGTAATCCACAAAATTGGCTGGGAGAAGATGATATTGCTTACAGTGTAGCATTAGGATTCAAACTAAATGATTCTCTTGCTCCTTACCTATTCTATCGTTATCAAGGAGAGCACTTTGTCTTCAGAGAAAGAGAGTCAGCACACCTTCTTAGAACAAGTGATGAGACAGAGTCACATGGTGGTCTAACAAGATTAGGAATTGGAACTAATTACTATATTGGAAAATTTAGAGTCGTTACTGAGCTTGAGTATCTATCTGCAGAAAATGCTGTTTTCACAAATAGTTCAGAAATACGTTCAGATAGACAAAACAGCACCTTCAAAAGAAAGGATCATCAACTTGTAATAAAAGTTGATTATAACTTCGAAGGTAAGAAATTCTTTGGGATATTATAATGAAAACTCTTGTCGTTCTTCTTACATTGATACTAACAATCTCATGTAGCAGTGATAAGACTGTCGAAAAAGAAGACTCGACAACTCAAGGTGTTTTCCAACTTAGTGAAGAAACCAGTTTTGATCCAAATGAACTTGTTAAAGAATCACGAGCGATTAAAGAACAAATTCAAAAGGGATATATCTTTAAGTCGTCGACAGACTATGATCGAGATGCAATGATCCGAATCCTAGCAATTGTCGATAGTAACTTAAGCAACTTATCTCGTGAAAACAATATTAAAAACTCGATTAAGGCGATCGACCTTGCTCAGGTTGAGTTCAGAGAATTACTACTTCTTAAAAGAGATAAGCCTGTTGTTGCACCATTTATGGCAAAGATTGAATATATCAACTTCGTCTATGCAAATCGTTATGGAGTATCGATCTCTGAACCGCAAGGCTCAGCAATACTTAACTTTAATTTTGATGGAAAGTCAGTCTCTCCATTTACACCATTAGCGATTTCAAAAGATGCTCCAGCGTGGCAAGGGGGATCATTTCGTGGTACAAATTATGCCATCATTGAGACAGAAGGTGGAAAAAATCAATCTTGGTTAATTTCACCAAAGTATGTTTTTGATAATAGTGCGATTCCTCTTTCTCTAGAGCTTAGTCAAGTTGTTAGAGGACTTGATCGTTATGAAAGTATAAAGATGCTCATCTCAGAAAATTTTGATGGAAGAGATCCTCTTACTGCAAAATGGGAAGAGTATAGTTTAAAAGATGAAAACTATGTTCTTGGAGATAATGGTTGGCGAGACTACAATACACCAAGAATTGATCTTAAAAAGTATCAAGATAAGACGATTTCCATAGCCTTTGTATTAGACACTATTGAGTCGGATGCATTTACTTGGGAAGTCATTAGCCTTAAATTTATTGGTCTTGGAAAGGCTCCACGACAAAAAGCATATTTCAACTTAGAGTTTGAAAGTAAACTTACCAATATTGATGAACTGACACAGGAAGTAGTTGAAGGAAATCCTGTCGAGTTTAAAAATAAAAAAGACTCCATTGAAATAAGTGGTTTTAGAGCTAATCAGTCTGGAACGAGAGCTATTTTCTCAAAAACAATTGATTTAATATCTATCAATAAGACAATGATAGAAGTTGACCAATCAATAAGATTCTACTCAAGAGAGCTACAAGAGAGAGGGTTCCTTAAGATTGTTGCACTAAGAGAGCAAGATTTCGGACAAGCTGAAAAGTATATAGAACTTAAAATAAGTGGATCTGAAAAATATATTCTTCCTGAATCACTTCAGGGACAGAATATTCAACTTGGATTCTATTACCAGCATGAACACTATATTGATGAGGATGGGAAAGACAGATACAATGCGCCTTCATGGAGAATTTCAGGCGTCAAAGTATTCGATTTGGAGCCAGCGAAATGAGAAACAAAAAAAGCATCGTTACAGCACTTTCACTTCTTTCATTAATTGGTTGTTCATATAGTGAGTATGAAGCTAAGGACACAAGTCAATTCATTGGTCTTGAGTCTAATAAATCATCAACACGAAATGGAAATTTAATTGCTGACGCTATTAAAGAAACCCACAAGCTTGATGTAGTTCTTTACCCAACTGATTTCTTAAGAATGAATAAAAAAGAAATCTCTGCATCATTTGCAAATCTATCTGCAGAAATGCCAAGTGGTTCTAGAGATGAATTCATCATAGGAACCCTAAAAGGTAAAGACATACAGAAACTGATTTTCCAAAGATCGACTGAAAAATATGATAATCCTTTTCAAGTATCTGGAATAAAATATGACATCCATTTTGTTGGAGGTGTTGCCAGACATCAATACTTCCTTGATCAAGATGAT
>CAWUIU010000449.1:0-2784 GCA_963922285.1 uncultured Oligoflexia bacterium
GATTAATTTTAACAAGATCAAGTATTACTTTTGATTCACAAGAGCATAAGTTAAAAGTTATAAAAAAAAGATAAATAATTTTCATACAAACTATCTTAATCGTATATCAGTAGAAAATAATTAAAAAAGAATTACCTCACTAATAACAAAGACATGGAAAAAAACACTTTTCGATATATAAGCTAAATGATTGTATTGCCACAAAATATAGGCATTTATTATTATACAAACTGTACTTAAAAAAATAATGCTTGTTACTTGCAAAAAGAACTAATTCTATATTTACAAAGCTAAGACTGCTTACTTACTTAAATACTCCTGAACAGATAAAGTGCAAACCCATTTTTTCTTACCTAACTCACCTTTTGGCTCACAATATAAGTGGCTTGTGGACTTATCTCTTTTACCAAAGATAGTACCAAAATGAAGATGCTCTTCTGTATTATTAGGATCAAGCTCAGCTGTTCTTATTTCGATTTCCGAAATTATATTACCAAGTGTAATATCTTTAGTAATAGAGATACCTTTACCTTCATGATCATCATACTTAAAGTTTAGTTTGCATCCTAACTGATCCACTGTTGGCAACTTTGCGGGACAAAGAAGAAAGATATTTTTTGTATCACTAATTGTAAAGAATATTGGATACTCCTTCATAGGAACAGGTCTTTCACTAGCTATTTTTATCTTTCTTTGAATAAGTTCGAGCTCATTTATCGTGATCTCATAATCTTTATAAATTGAAACTTTTGCAAATGCTTGATTAGTAGTAATAATGAAAAATAGGAAAGAAAACATAAGACGCATAATAACCTCATCAAGTAATTACAAATTATTTACATGTATCATATAAGAAATATTTCAAAAGTAAAAATATTGTTTATAACGCCACAATATGTGGCATCGACGACCTGTTAAGTGGATGATAAAAATACTCATCTAATAATCTCTTACAAAAACTGGAGAATTTTATGTTAAAAAGCATAATCTTATTATGTTTAATCTCTTGTCGTTATGTTTTGGGACACGGCTCGACATCTGTTCATAATGGTGATGAGTTCGAGTCTCAGAGCTCTAATGGAACAATGTACAACTTACCAATTTTTATTAATTTTGATGGCTCAATTTCTTATGGAATAGGCCTTATGGATCATGTAAATCACAGTGATATAAACCATGGAGGTATGGATCATGGGGAAATGAATCATAATGAGACAAATCACGGAGATATGAGTACTAATATAAATAACGACATGGATCACGACTCAAGTCATGGGAGCATGAACCACAGAAGTTCTTCAAAAATTGCTTGGCATATAATGCCAATGGTTCATCTAGGCTTCGATAAGAACAAGAGAATTGTTTCACTTGCAAAAAATACAAACAATAATAAAAACTTCGCTGCCTCAGATAAGAAAGGTGAATACTTAACGATTGAAAATCGAAGAATTGAGAGTGGTGCTGGCCTTATGCTTATGGGAATGCCAACAAGCATAAACTGGGGTGGCTTTTTCCAAATCGGTTTCATGCCTTACAAAGGAAGCTATTTGTTTTCTAAGCAAAAAGTATCTGGATATAAAAAAGCTCAAAGCGTCTTACCACTTTCATTCCCAACGAGTAAAGGAGAACTTAATAATTGGAGCAACTCAGACAAGTTAGTTACAACTGTTCATGGTGGTATCATGATGGGCGCAGGACTGGGCGCAACTATTTTTACAGATCTTTCAGCGAATTATATGACAAACGGTTCTTGGAGGATAGAAGCAGTGAAGTCCGCTCCCAACAAAATTACTGTTTCAGTTGATCAATCTGATCTAGAGCATATCATGTATAATTTTGGAGCGACGATCATTTCAACAAACATTGGAAATCATCAACTAAAGTCAGTTCATTTAAAGTTTGAATTTGATCTGAGTAAAGAACAAGGACTCTCCTCATATCTCAATTTACTCCAGGGTGACTTAAACTTTGCTGAGCAATTGATTGAAAAAGAGATTGAAGGTGTTAAAGACCTTACAAATGTCATTACAAATGAAACAGGCAGAATGAGAACATCAAAACTTGGTGTAGCCGTTTTATTTTCACGTAACGAGATGAAAATGGATACCTATTCAGAGTCAAGATCATTAATACTAGAAAGTGAATCCAATAAAGAGCTTAAGTCTTCAATGAAAATGATACACGTAGAGAGAAATACACACGGTTTCTTCTCTAAGCATATGAAAAATTACAAGATGTATATGCAGGGATCGTTTCTTTTTGATAATGAAGTTTTTAATACAAATTCATTCGTATGGCTTTTTGAAAGAAATCGAACGAGTTGCAAGAAACTAAGTAGCAAGATATCGAAGTGGTCAAAGACACTCCTATTAAAGACACAAGCAATCTTAGAGTCATGTAAAGGTAACTTAGGTTATTCAAGAACTCTTGCAAATATGGTCTTAAGGCCTTCTGCTATTTTAAAGTTAAAAGAAATTCAGGAGAGTTTAAAAATAGAAAAGTATGATGATCTCATCAAGAAAATGCTTAAATCACGAAAATACTTTGATAAAGTTATCGACCAACTCGATAACGACGACTATGTTTATACGTTTGAAATCGTCTCTGAAAAATATCAAAAAATCACATTATAAGAACAAATGGGCAGGTATCGTCCTGCCTAATTTGAACTATCTCTAGAAAATTGCTTTGATCATATTTCACGATAAGCTGTAATAACTACCATTTCTTTCATTTTCTTCTTACTTACTAGACAACTAATACGCTCTACTATTATCCAATTAT
>CAWUIU010000450.1:0-2774 GCA_963922285.1 uncultured Oligoflexia bacterium
CACCGGAATTTTCTTATTACAAAGATCATTTGGCATTGGGTGATTACGGACACAACGATAGTAATATTTTTTTCCACACAGATATGTCTTTTTACGATAGTGTCTCTTTTCACAGATCTCGTAAGGTCTTAGATCAAAAGATTTTACCAGATGCTCTTTACTACTATTTATTTCGTTTCGATACATACCATTATATGAAAGATTAGGAATTCCATTTGCAAATGTAGAATCGAACCCACCTGGTTCAACTTTACGTCCAAAAACAAGTTGCTTAAAGAAGCCAAAAATCATTTTTATACAGCCAACTTTTTTACGATAAGTAAAGTTTTCAACATTCGTTTTCATATATCCCCAGTTAAATGTCCTCAGGAACATAAAAACCTGTTGCAGACCTGTTGATATCGAAAATACATTCTCTGCTGCAACTTCGGAAAGTGCTTCAATTTTCATTAAGGCCATGTCTCTTAGAAATTCTTGATATTTAACACCATCACCGAGTCCTTGAGATTTCACGCCCATTTCAGCTTGGAATGATAAAACTTTATTATTCCCTACTAATTTTACAAATTTATCGTATTTTGAATCTGGTTTAGTAATAATCTCAAGATTAGCAAGTGACTTCATCGCCTCACTTTCACTCATAGCAGATGTTTTATCACTTGAACTTTTATTGACATCAGTGACAATTCTAGCTCTTTCGACGCGACTTTCATTATTAACATCGTAATCATCAAATTCTGGATTTGTAGTTCGAATTTCTTTTTCTTTGTCCTCAACTTTAGTTATAGTGTCAGATGCGATATTTTCATCCATGACGAAACGATTATAGCGACCATAGCTATTACAATAATTGAGATAAACTGCCTTTACATCCTCTTCAATCCAATTATCACCGTTGGCAGGCCCATTGGTATCGACACAACGACACGTCATTTGTAAGCTTCTTCTCTTTAGTTTTCCTTTAAGTTTATACATAAAGAACTTAAACTTAATAGTCTCGAAACGGACAATTCTAAATAGATTGAAGGTCGATAAATCAGGCTTTGAATAGCTATTAAAAGAATTTGATAGCTTCTCATTTCCATCAGACATAAAGTAATCGATAATTTCTTTTTTGTGTCCAGTTGGTACGTCACCATTAAAAAAAAGATAAGAGAAAATCTTAATTTCAGTTTCGGTTAATTTAGAAAAGTATTCTTCTAAGTTATTCTTTACAGCATCTGTATATGAATCAAATGTATCAGGCGTAATCGAAGCTTGACGAAAGTTTTCGATATTTTGTTCCATCGCCGTTAATTGCTTCTTCCATTGATTTATATTGATATAATCTTCAACCCCCATACCACTAGTCACATAATCTAGACCAATGAATGTGAACATAACATCTAAGTAATCAGTACTTTGCTTACTTAAATAATCACCATAGAGGTTAATACGACATGAACCAAAATCAGATGTCGTTACCTTATCAACAAAGTATAAGTCGTCCTGAGCCGTCCCCTCTCCCTGCTTTTCAGCACCAACTGCTTTCTTTTTAAAAGGAAGTTCATTTTCCATATCTTTATAAAGACTCATATTAGATTGATCTGCACCTTGTAAGAAAGGATCGCTAATATCTTCACCATGAAGTGCTGACATAAGATTCATGTATTCCATTTGCGAAGAAGAGACTGTCTGAGAAACACTGGCAACAACACCATCTAAACAACTACGAACAGCAGAGATATCTCCAATCATTGCATTTGATTCATCATTATTTGCATCTAAAGCAGCATCGCCAGTCGACATAGCATCAAGTGAATCTCCGAAAAGAAGATCGAAACAAGAATCAAACTGACTATAAATAACACTTCTTACCCGAGAAATTTGACTTGCATCAGTCCCAGAATTAACGAGATTATCGAGCTGCGAATTAATTGTTCCTTTAGCGTTGTTGGTATGATCAGCAAGAGAAATAATATTATTCAACTCCGTTTCAATTTTCACGACACATGTCATATTACCACAATCATCAATTTTGGATTTATAACCATCACGAAAATAATTGGCCTCACTCGTCGAAACTCCGAAGGCCGTCATTTTTGATCTCGTATTATTTGCTAAATTCTTTACAGAAACCTTTTTAAAACGCAGAGTTCTTTGTCCAGGTGTTTCATTAGCTAAAGCTTTTGAGAAGAAATAATTAACAAGAGACTTATATGAATAGATGGGTAGTAACGGAACACATGTTTTGTCTTTATTTGGATAGAGACCATCACAACAATTACGTGACTTATCAATCTTATTACCAATACCGACACAATTTGTACAAATAAACTTTTGATCACATGTCTTCTTTGCTTCATTACAACTTGCCGAACAACACTCTTTACTGTTAAGACAAGGAGCCCCTGCTGTTTTACATAGATTTACATCAGTGTATCTTGTTATGAGGCGACAAGAACCCTCTGCACATTCAGATTTTCCAATCTCACAACGTCCACCAAGAGGTACGACTTGTTTCTTTTCAATCTTTTCTTTTATTGATTTCTGCGCATGTGCAAATGAAATAGTTAACGTAAAAATGAATGTGATTAGTTTAAAAGTTTTCATACCACTATTCTAAGGGGTTAACCAAATTTGAACCACCATGGGCAAAGTAAGTATCTGTATTCTTTGAACTATCACAGGTTATGTGAAAAAAGCCTGAGACAACAATAATTGTCAGGTAGTCAACTAGCCAACTTTTTTCATCGCTTCGTCGATCATTGCCTTTTGTGTCGCAGGATCACGCC
>CAWUIU010000451.1:0-2765 GCA_963922285.1 uncultured Oligoflexia bacterium
CTCGTTCTTCTCTTCTAGAACTTCTGACTTACAAAACTCAAATAAGAGGAGAAAGTACTTCTTCTCCTGACCTTGTAAGTTCATAAAAGTGCAGTAACTTTGCAGAGACTTCTTAGATAGATGCCTTTTCTTATCAATAACGTACTTAACAGACATTTTCGATTGATTCACATGACGCGCGAATGCCGCAAGGCTAAATTTACGATTCACTTGTTTACGACTTTCATAAAAATCTCTTATATAATCACGATAATCAAAATAACTAAAAGTTTGCATTAATAGCCTCTTCTAACGAAATCTTATCGATTCAAAGTAGAGTAAAGCAACAGAAATTATCTAAAAGCATCTAAAAAGTGAAAACATTGTGTTTACGATTTATAACCTGACGCGTCTTACCACGCGGCATTGATTGAAAGGAGAAACTTTCCATCTGCTTGATAGTACGATTCTTTTTCGTCATTCAAGCAGATTTCGAGTTTGTTCTTCTTTGATAGCTCTGATTCTAACTCAGAAACTCCTACTCTTAGATCATATTCCTCTTCCCCAAATGAAGAAAGGTAGAGATCAACGGCCTGATTTACTTCTTCTAAGATAACGTCAGCAGAAATCGACTGACATGCTTTCTTAGATTTGTATTCACCGTAAGAGTCTTTGAGTTTGAAGCTCACACCACCCTCGTAGTCATAACGAGCACCGTGGATAACTTCAGACATCCAATAGATATCAAAGTTTGCATGGAGGTCATTAGCACTTGCTGAAAACGACACAAGTAGACTTAATAAAAGTAACACTGACTTCATTAGTCCCACCTATTGAAAATGACGTTTACGTTTCCAAGCATATCGACACTTAAAAAGAAGTATCCAACACTTGACTCAACCATACAGTTCTTTGAATAGCTCTTACCTGGAAGCACTTGCACGCAACCAATATCCCCAATGAGATCTTTTGATTTTTGCGCTAATGACTCGCGGCAAGATTTTACTTCTCCAAAAAGATTAAGAACTGCTTCTTTAGCAAATTTCTTTCCCTCAGATTCGAAGTCCGAAGATAAATTATCCTCGTGTAGAGAAAATGATTTTGAATCAAGAATATCATTTTGACTCATGAAGTCATGCTGGCAAGATGAATACGCCTGGCCTTGTAGACCAATCATCATGATAAATATCAATAGAAGTGCGTTTTTCATTTTGTTTCTCCTTGTAATGAGTTATAGCCCAACTCGGGAGTAAACAAAACTATATTATAGGCATATGTTCAATCTAATAATTAGATCTCACTCAATTATTTCATTTTTGAATTCATCTCAAGAGAAATAAATAGAACATCTCCGTTAAGAAAATACTTTTAAACTGATCCATTATATTGGTGTTGCTTTTAATTTGAGATAATCTAAATTGTAAAAACAATTAAAAGGTATTAACTTGTATTAAGTGCAATCATTCTTTCTTTTAAAGGTTCCATCTTTAATGACATGTTTTTTTGTATACGAATTGTAGTTAGTTTTCTGGGCAGCGAGAAATCATGTATGTAAAATGTCATACACATTACTTTAAGTTGACTGTTAACAATGGTTTAAAAGAAAAAATTCATTTTGAAATGCTAACTGACACCAATATAATGGATCAGTTTTAAACATAGTCATATCTGACTCCATTCTTTTAGAGGAATGCAGTCAGATACCAAATATATAATTTTGATGATATAATTTTTTAAAGTATTCGTATTCTAAACGAATTTAAAGAGTGCTTCGTTAGTAATTAATCCATAAATGTGATTAAATTCTAAAATTATTCTGCATTTAATTACACGAATCTTTTCTATTGAACCCCAAGAAGCTCAAGAGACCTCTGCGCTAAACAATAATCGACATCTAAAATATAGCTAGCAGCTTCTCCGCAGTCATTAGTACTATCAATAGGATACCCATGACCCATTCCCTCTATATCAACTGTAAAAACTTTGCTTCGCCCACGATTATCTTTATAAATCTTAAGATTCACTTTAGATCCTACCTGCTCTTCAAAGTCAGCATTTTGATCAATTTTATGAACTCCACTCCACTGATTAAGTAACATGCTCGCATTTTTTGGATGTACAACAGTGTCCTTTAGTCCTTGAACAATAATGACCTTAGGCCACCTTCCATTGAACTCTCCAGAGGATTCATGAACATAATTTACAAGAGAATCCTGCGATGGACTTGGTCGGTAACCATACATACATGCAAAAGCATCTGAAGAGTTGTTAGCACATCCATGATAAACTCCCGCGGCAATAATTCCAGCTTTAAAAAGCTCTGGGTGTGTTGCCAAAAGAGTATTTGCCATAATCGCTCCAGCGCTTAGGCCAGTCACATAAGTCTCTCTAACATTATATGTTTTTTGAATATATTTTATCATATTGTAAATAGAAAGGACTTCACCAGAGTTTCTTCGATTATCTTTAGATTCAAACCAATTAAAGCAAGAGAAACCATTATTACTAGTCTGCTGTTCAATGAATAATAGATTAAGCCCTTTTGACTTAGCAACTTTTAACCAACCTGTCTCATTATCAAAACCTGTTGTGCTTTGACTGCAGCCATGGAGAACAACCACAAGGCGGCGAGAATCTAATGAAGTAATATACTTATAACCTTTTAACTCTCCAGGGTTATCTCCAAATTTTTTAATTTCAATAAGATTCTTTCCATGACTAGTTTGCACTACGAAAAAAAATAAAACTAAAACAAAAGCTCTCATCATTCTCTCCTTATTTGTTAT
>CAWUIU010000452.1:0-2749 GCA_963922285.1 uncultured Oligoflexia bacterium
ATATAACGACGTATGGTAAAATTATTGGTGGTGGTCTTCCAGTTGGCGCAATTGCCTCAACGAAAAAAATCATGGAACACCTAGCACCTTTAGGAAATGTGTATCAGGCCGGAACGCTAAGTGCTAACCCTCTAGCGATGGTCGGTGGACTTCACACACTCACACAAATGAGTTCAGATCTCTACCAAACGATTGAAAGTAACACAGAGAAGCTGGGAGTCATTTTTAAGAAATGGCTTAGTGGGTACGAAGGTGGGAAATTTTCTAATTATAATTTCATTCAATACTCTTCCCTTTTTTGGATTGTTCCTGGTGACAAAATCAAATCAGTTGGAAATATACCGGGAAATATTGGAGAAGACTTTAATCCACTCTTTGAAACTCTCTTAAACAAGGGAATCTACCTCTCACCTAACGCGTATGAAGTAGGCTTTATGAGTGCTGCTCATAATGAAGATGTTTTAAAAGATCTTGAAGACAGACTGTGGAATAAATAGGATAAGACAAAGATTTGAAAAACTTTAAAAATTCTCCCCTATTCATACTTTCACTTTTTGGTGCCGTCCTTATAACAGTCATGGGAAGTTGGTGGCTTTATTTAATATTTGAACTTAGTAGTAAATTACAAGTTGCGCAAGTTAGTACAGGTGCCAATATTGCAAAGATTATAAAATGGGAAGGCTCTGCTTTTGTTGCCCTTGTTCTTCTTTTCTTTATTTCACATACTCTTCTATTTTTAAGAGATCAGAAAAAGACAAGTGCATTACATACATTCTTTGCTGGTCTTACTCACGAATTAAAAACTCCCCTTGCCAGCATGAAGCTACAAAGTGAGATCATTAGTCTTGAAGCTGATAAGTTGGAAAATGAAAAGCTGCAAAAGCTAACAAGTCGGCTAAATGAAGATGCCATTAGGCTTGAAACTCAACTTGATAAAATCTTACAACTCTCACGCGTGGAAAGAGGTGGTCAACTAAATGTTGTCTCAACAAGCCTCATCAATCGAATTAAAGAAATCCATAAGAATTATCCGCAAATCAGGCTTTCTTTAAAGTCTGATTCTGACAATGTAGAAGTTTACGCAGATGAGTTTGCCCTTGATATTATTATTAAGAACCTCTTTGAAAACACGTTAACTCATACGAATAGTATGAATGTTGTAATATCTGTAAGTGCTGACTCTCGTAACGTCACTTTTACATATAGTGACGAAGGACACTTTACTGGCGAGAATGAAAAGCTGGCGACTTTATTTTACAAACATAACTCAACTAATGGCTCAGGGATCGGTCTCTATCTCATGAAAAAATTAATTGAAAAGATGCAAGGAACTTTGTCGATTCGCAACAAAGGTAACCTCGAATTTAACATTACACTTCTAAATTCCTCAGAAGGAGAACAGCATGTCTAACTCTTCAAGGATACTAATTGTCGAAGATGATAATAACTTAGGTGATACCTTATTTGAATATCTACAAGCTCAAGGCCATGAAGTAGAATTAGCTAAGAATATTCAAGCTGCTCGTGAAAAATTTCGTTCTCTAACGCCAGAAATCGTTCTTATGGACATCGAGTTGCCAGATGGTAACGGAATCGAATTAGCGAAAGAACTACGCCAAGAACATAAGAATTATTCCCTCCTATTCTTATCTGCACAAAATGACCCAGAAATAAAGGTCGAAGGTTTTGAAGCAGGTGCTGAAGATTATATAACGAAGCCTTTTGCTATAAAAGAGCTTTTAATTAGACTTGATCGAATTAAATCGTTCCAACAAGAAATTGCTAGTGACGATGAGATTGTCATTGGTTCTCTCAAAATATGGTTTAAAAGATTTGAAGTACAAGATGGAAATGGAGATGTACTTCCACTTTCGCATAAAGAGTGCTCAATACTTAAACTGCTTTGGTCAAATCAAAACAATGCTGTTGACCGTGATCAAATTATCGACAAGGTTTGGGGTGAAAATAAATTTCCAAGCCAAAGAACAGTCGATAACTACATCGTAAAACTAAGAAAATGGTGTGAAACAGATACTAATGGATCAGTTCAAATCCAGAGCATTCGTGGAATTGGATATAAATTAATAATTAATAAGTAAAAATAAAAGGATTACCATGGGTTTATTTAATGACAGAGGAAACACAGTACCAGTTTGGTTTATGAGACAAGCAGGTCGCTATCATGACCACTACCAAAACTTAAAAAAGAGTCATGACTTCATGACTCTCTGTAAGGACCCTAAGCTAGCTCATGATGTAACGATGGGACCAATGGATGAATTTGGTTTTAATGCTGCTATTCTCTTCTCTGATCTTCTCTTCCCTCTAGAACAACTCGGTCTTGGTCTAGAGTATAAACCAGGCCCAGTTCTCGAAAAGACTCTTGACTCTCTTGATGATGTTAAGAACTTAAAAGAAATTACTGCTGCAGAAACATTTTATCAGTTTCAAGGAGAAGCTTGTACTTTACTGAGAGAAACTCTACCAGAAAGTAAAACTCTACTTGGTTTTGTTGGGGCCCCTTTTACACTCTACACTTATGGAGTTGAGGGCTCACATTCAGGTGCGCTATATCAATCAAAGCTTGGTCTATATGACGGAAGATTTGAAGCTTTCTGTGATCGATTAATTCCTAATCTTTTAACTGAAATGAGAATTCAAGCAAAAGGTGGAGCAGATGCCATGTGCCTTTTTGATACAGCAGCTGGTGAACTTGGCTTTGATGATTTTAAAAACTTTCTTTTACCAA
>CAWUIU010000453.1:0-2740 GCA_963922285.1 uncultured Oligoflexia bacterium
CTAAAATTGAAAAGCCGCAAGCAATCGATAATCTTGATGAGATTCTAGAGATTACTGATGTTATCATGGTTGCTCGTGGAGACATGGGCGTTGAAGTCGGTAACCATCTCGTGCCAAGTTTGCAAAAGTCGATTATCAGAAAGTGTAACGACGCGATGATTCCAGTTATTACAGCTACACAAATGCTTGAGAGTATGACTGATAATCCAACTCCAACAAGAGCTGAGGCAAGTGATGTTGCTAATGCTATTTGGGATGGAACAGATGCTGTTATGCTCTCAGGAGAGTCTGCTTCAGGAAAATATCCTGTTGAATCTGTTCGTATGATGAATGATATTATCATTGAAGCAGAGAGAACCCCTAAAGAAAGACCTCTTCTTAGAAATATTGATCTTTCTTCAATGAACTCAGCTCTTATGGTGGCAGCTTCGATGATTGCAGAAAAGACTGACGCGAAAAGAATTTTAGCGATTACTGAAAGAGGAAGTTCTTGTCGTAAAATATCTATTTTTAGGCCAAAGACGCCCGTTGCTGCTATTACTTCACGTATGGATACGGCAAGGAGAGTATGTCTCTACTGGGGTGTTTATCCATTTGTTATTAAAGAGTCGCGAGAAGATATGACTGGTTATCATAATCTCGTTATAGAAGAGGCAAAGAAGCGATTAAAGCTCTTTAATGGGGATAAGGTTGTTATTTCTCGTGGCGATGGAAAAATCTTTTCAAAAGCTTCTTCTAACTCTATTAAAATTGAAATCATCAAAGATGCGCCTAAGGTTGCAGGCTCATCTGAGCCTCTCGAGGAAGCTGCGGATGAAAAAAAAAGAATTCTTTTAGATACTAATATCTGTGCCACTTGCCAAAACTGCGTTGCCATATGTCCGCATGATATTTGGTTAGCTGATGCAAATACGCAAGAGACACGTCTAAATACTGAAAATGTCGGAGCATGTACAATGGACAATGAGTGTGTAAATTCTTGTCCTACTGGTGCGATCGAAATTATGCCAAATGTTTAATGAGAAATTAGAGAGGTTATTTTTTGAAAACTCTGTTAGCAAGTGGGGTATTGTAAATGACTCAACACCTCTAACTTATAAGCATTTTAAAGCTTGGGTCGAACGTGGAGACCATGGTGAGTTGGGTTATCTTGCTGATGAAAGAGGTGAGAAGAGAAAAGACTTAAGGGAGTATTTCCCTGAATTTTCGCAAGCACTTGTCTTTGCCTTTGATTATTCGAAACAAACTAAAATCCTAAATGATTTCTATTCTTCAGAAGCTAGTAATGGTCTTAAAGTCGGAAGTTATGTTCTTGGTTTTGAAGGTATCGATTACCACTATTTCCTTAGAGATCGTCTAAATAAGATCAGTGACGGCCTCAGACAACTATATCCTAATTTAGAGATTCAATTTACTTTGGATACTCAACCTGTTTTAGAGAGAGACCTTGCGCTAAAGGGTGGGCTAGGTTGGTTTGGAAAGAACTCAATGCTCATTAATCGAGAGATTGGATCATTCTATATAATTGGCTCTCTCCTTTTATCTGAGAAAATTATTGATAAAGAACTAATTATCGATACAGACCATTGTGGAAACTGTACTCGTTGTATTGATGCTTGTCCGACTGATGCAATTGATGTTGAAAAGAGAACGATTATCGCCAATAAGTGTATTTCAACATTTACAATTGAACTTTTTAAAGAGTCGAAAGCACCTGAGGGATTCGATCAGAGTGGAGGCGAAATCTATGGTTGTGACATCTGTCAGGATGTTTGTCCATGGAATATAAAAGCTATAAAGAAAATTGATTATACAGATGATGAAAAGGAAAACTTCTTTTTGAAGAATAAAATAGTTATCGATAAATTTCTTCGTCCAGGGCTATCTAAAATTATTTCTGATTTAGAATCTATTTCGAATCGTGGCTATCGAAAAGAATTAAAAAAAAGTCCAATTTCTCGAACTGGTCGAGTTGGAATGCTAAAGAATCTTAAGGCCTTGTTTCAGAAGTCTAAATAAATCCATTCTTTTTTAGATATTTCTTTATATGAGGAGCCGCTAAGTCTGGCTGATGATGAGAAAGCTTCTTAGGCTTATCAATTGTTACAGTATTACCTAGCTGTTGCAGGGACTCCATAAGAAGTTCTGATCCATCCTTTCCTACAACGACATCATCTTCTCCAGTAATCAGATGAATCGATTTACCACTAATCTGGAGTTCTTCTTTACGCTCTTTTATCCAAGGAAAAACGATGTCTGGATTAAGATGCTCACTGACAAGTTGTCTTCTCATATTAATCGTCGCTTTAAAGAGCGGAGTTTGAAAGATATGTGTTACTCCACTTGGTGGAAAGCCAAATCCAACACAGATGCACTTTGTTTCTTGCTTATAATTATTTCTTTCAAGATGCATTAGTGAAGTGAGCGCTCCCATTGAGTGGCCACCGAATATCAGTTTTCTTTGCTCTAGGTTAGGAATGTGCTTTTCATGAACTTTCATCGCTTCATTAAAGAGCTTAGGCGCATGATCTTTAAAAACTTCAAAGTTGTCGACGTCATGGAATGAACCTAGGAAATGACCAGGTTGATCAAAGATAATTGTGGGGATTCCTTCATCGGCCATGCGCTGTGCCCAAGTTAAAATACTAAACTTGGATGAGGTGAAGCCATGCGTAAATGTAGCGACTGACTTTGCTTTGTCGTTGTCTGGTTTGAAGTAGAGAGCGTTTACGAGGGTGCT
>CAWUIU010000454.1:0-2728 GCA_963922285.1 uncultured Oligoflexia bacterium
CCATCGAGGTATCCACCAGCTTTATAGGGATGTTTATTACGTCCTGGTATAAATTGATAGGGTGGAAGTTCTTTGCTCGAAAATCTCAATGACTATTCCTTGTACCAGTCGAAATCGTAATTCAGAGAGTTCTCTTCAAGATGAACGAGGTTTACATACTTGTACCATTTCTTTTCCTGGGCATCCCATGTAAAGCGAGCACGAGAAACTCTATTTTTAACCTTATTAAACCGTTGAACTGCACCATGATCTTTCCAATTCGGGGCTTTAAGATTTGCGACAATTTTAATTTTCGGAGAGCTCGCTAATTTTGCCATTCGATCGTAGTCATAATTTGAAGCGACTTTTAGCATTGCAAGTACATCAGTGACAGCACGATGAGGAAATGGGTTAATAAAACCGTGGGCATGCTCAAGTGCGGCCATGGATTTGTGAGTAATTCGTTTTGCGTATTCAACGTCTTCTTGCGTATCAATCCAAGTTTTATTTGGCATTCGTACGCCATGTCTATCAAACATCGCTTCAAGCATTGGCTTGTCATACTTTGTGCCATTATGGGCCATGAGGTAATCAGCTTTCTTAATAATGATGGCAAGCCTTTGGAGGGCCATCTTTATTTCGTCTCCTCTAAGGGCATAGTCTCTTAATAGTTCTTCATCAATGCCAGTGATGTCGATAACTTCTTCTGTAAGCTTGAGTCGATCTTTTTCATCTATTAGCTCACTAAAGAATTTTATTGGACAATTAAGTCTCGTTTCCCAAAGAACTGCACCAATCTCAATGACACGGTCTACTTTAAGATTTACACCACTATAAATGAGATCTTCGTTAATTCCCTCTAAATCAATTCCAAGAATAAGCATTTTCTGTCCTTTTATGACTCAAAATTTTTGTTTATATAACTTAAATTTAGCGATATCCGGGGCTAATGACAAATGTTTGTTTGCAAAGTTTTGACATTTTTAGGACAATAAACCCCATATATTTCTATAGGATAGCTTACAGGGAGATGGATGAGACCATATATCGTTTTAATATTCACTGCGTTAATGCTTGCTTTCTTTTCAGGCCGTTATATTCTGAAGTTTCAGGGACCTATGAGTGCCTCTTCCAGTGATATTGTTGAGATCTCAAAAATTAAACTAAATTTTCAAAAGAAAGTCATCCCATATGCCATCGTTAATTTTAGTTCTCTTTATTACTCATCTGAGAGGATGGAGCTGTTAAGTCCAAAGTTTACATTAGATAATTTTAGAGTTGGGGCAAAGAATAAAAACATTGATTGTGGTGATAAGCTTAAGAATTCTCCTAAATTCTTTAATCTAGATTTAACCTCAAAACAATCAACTTGGAATTATATACGATGTCAAAAAATGTTTCGAGTTCCTTTTTGGTTTCTTAAAAGGCCACCCTACGTTGATCAAAATGGAAATAGTTATGCCTATCTACTCTATGAGCTTTACAAGGAGAGAGGAAGACAAGGTTTAGCTTCTTGGACAAAGGAAAATCTTTCATATTTTCATATTAAAGAATTAGCTCAACTTCAATTAGACTTAGGTCCTCTTGGTGGTCTTTATGGAGTACTTGCTGGTTTAGATGAACTTAGTTTATCGGCACTTATGAATCGGCAGGGAACAATCTTGACGAGAAATTTTCTTTTGGCAAGAATTAAGTATCCCAGTAAGTTACCTATTCTTGAATATCGTTTCTATTTACGTTCTGAATTAGAGGAGTTCCTTGAGGATACGCCTTATTCAATATCATCAAATGCTAGCAATAAAAGATGTCTTTATATGGATGGTCCCATTTGTTGGCGATATAACGTTAAACACCTTTTTAATTTAGTAAACTTTTCAACAGTTATTAGTTTTGCTGGTATTTTGTTTATCTTTATTCTTATCCTATGGCTTTTATTTTCAAAAATTAAACAAGATAAAATAGAGGATTTAAAAAGAAAGTTAGCTCTTCAAGTTCTTACGCATGAGTTTAGAACGCCTGTTGCTTCACTTCTACTTATGATGGAAAAGCTTAATAAGAATTTTAATCAATATGATAATGAAACTCAGGAGGACCTGCTTCGTATGTCTTCTGAGATATATCGTCTTCAAAGATTAACTGAAAAAAGTAAGCACTATCTACAAAGTGAGCATACTGATCAGCTTGTTAATTTTAATTTTGAAGAAGTCGAGTACCTAGAGGATCTTATTGAAGATGTTATTATGCCTATTGAGGAAACTTATGGAAAAAAAGTCAAAAGAGTTTTTTCAGGTTTAAACAACGCTGCTTATGTTGATATTTACTGGTTTCAAATTATATTAAAGAACCTCGTGGAGAATGCAATTGTTCATGGTCAAGGTCATATTAAAGTTCAGGTTGATAATTCGGATAAGGAAGTTTTCATAGCAGTTCAAGATGAAGGAACAATTTCTAAAAGCTTAAGTGAATTAACAAAAGAATTTAATAAAGGGAATAAGAGTAGTGGTTCAGGTCTTGGTTTAAGTATTATCTCGAAGGTCATAAATGATCTTAATGGTGAATTTATACTTGAAAATGATCCAACAAAGTTTCTAGTGAAACTACCAAGAAAGCAGGGTAACTAAGGAGATTGATGTGGAGAGGATTTTATTATTAGAAGATGATAATAATTTAGGAAAGAGTATTCATGACTTTTTAAAGATGGAGAGCTTTGATGTACAATGGGTAACGTCAATTTCTCAAGCTAAGTCTC
>CAWUIU010000455.1:0-2717 GCA_963922285.1 uncultured Oligoflexia bacterium
TAAGGCCTTTGAATATATTAAGACTCATCAGGGAGTTGACCTTATTCTAACTGACCATATGATGCCTGAAATATCTGGACTAACGTTAGTAAAAAAAATCAGAAATGAGCTCGGAATGAAGCTCGTTCCTATCGTTTTTATCAGCTCAGTCCAAGATAAGGCAGAAATCCTAGACTTTTACAAAGCCGGAGGAAATGAATATTTATCAAAGCCTCTCATTCGTGAAGAATTATATGTAAAAGTAAATCAACTTCTTGATAATAATTTTAAATCAAAAATATTAAAAGAGAAGGTTCATGAACTAGAACAAGTAAATAGAGTAAAGGATAGATTCCTTGCAGTTTGTACCCATGATTTAAGAACTCCTCTTAATACCATAATTGGTCTGTCAGATATGATTATTGAAGAAGGTGGACTTGCAGAAGGTAGTGAAACTTTATCTTACTTAGAGAGAATTGATAAATCAGCAAATAGTCTACTAGAGCTTGTCAATGAGCTACTCGACTTTAGTGAAATGCAGTTAAAGAGAAAACAAGTTGAACTTAAATCTCTTGATATTATATCTATTCTAAACTCGGTCATTAGAAACTTTAATGCGATAAATGAAAAAAATATATCGATTCAATTCAATAATAAATTTGATAATATTTTCATCGATGGAAATGAACAAATGCTTACCAGAGTTTTTGATAATATAATGTCTAATGCCTATAAGTTTACTCCTGAGGGAGGAAAAATCTCAGCCAAGGTAGAAGTATTAAGGGAAAAGGTTTTTATAAGTATTAGAGACTCAGGGATTGGAATACCTAAAGAGATGCAAGGAAAGATTTTTGAAGAGTTCTCAGGGGCTGGTCGTGCCGGGTTAAAAGGTGAGAAGAGTATAGGCCTTGGCATGAGCATTGTGAAAAAAATCATTGACCAGCATAATGGACATATCTCTTTAAATAGTTCTGAGGGACGAGGAACAACTTTTACTATTGAATTCATGAAGGTGGATTGAATGAGAATTCTTTTTATTGATGATACGGTAGATAATATCAATCTATATAAAATATTTTTAAGAAATTATGATAAAGCCGATATTGATTATACCTCAAGTCCAGTCGAGGCTATTAGGTTAATCAATGAGAATGATTATAATTTGATTTTTTTGGATATTGAAATGCCTGGAAAGAATGGCTTCGAAGTTTTGGATGAAGTAACGGTCTTTGAAAATCAAAGAATATATGCGTTAACAGCTTATTCTGATGGGGAAACAGTTGAAAAAATTCAAAAGCACTCGAGTATTTCAGATTTGTTAAAAAAGCCAATTTTAAAGAGAGATTTAATTTCTATTATTGATAAAGAGGTCGTATGAAAGACAATAGTTTTAATCAAACAATTGAAGAATGCAAGAGAGAGTTTTTGTTAGGGCTTGAAGCTCGTGTTACTTATATTGAAAAAGAAACTTCCATTTTTAATGGAAAGCAAAAGTCTGATATTAATATGGAGAGCTTATCTTACATAATTAGAGAGCTACATAATATTAAATCTGTTGGTGGCAGCTATGAGGTAGATTTCCTTGTTTCTGCTGTTCGTAACTTTATTGATTATGCATCTGCAATCTATGACTTAAACGGACATGAAGTTGTCGATATGAGTTTATGTATAAAAATAATAGAGTTGATAAAAATATTTCTTAAAGATATACAATGTACAGAAGGCTCGATTTTAACCGGTGAATTAGATTCAATTTTAAAGAATAAAGAAACGCAAAAAAGAGTTTTATTAGTTGAACAAGATGATAAGATCGTCAATCATTTCAAAAAGATGTTTAAAAAATTTGATTTAAGTTTTGCAATCGACTCTTCAGGCAAAGATGCTTTTGCCAGACTATTAGACGAGAGATTTGATTTACTAATCACTGACTTGCATGTGGGAAAACTAGATGGTCCTTCGTTGATAGCTGCTAATCGAGTTGGTGGTGGTATTAATAAGGATATTGAAACTCTTATGTTAAGTGTCAGTTATTTTGATCTTTTACCATCAATATCTGTACCTGATGCTTTTATTTCAAAAGGTAGTAAGTTGATTGATGATCTCAATAATTATTTTACTAGATTTATAAATAATGAAGCTACTGTATTAGAAAATGAAACGTTGAATGTACTTTGTCTTGATGATGATCAAAATGTTCATGACCTTTTAAAAATTTCATTTAAAAATCACAATATTGTTTATCGTGAGGCTCTAAATTCAAATAGCTTCTATAAACAATATTCAGAGGAGAAGCCTGATATTGTTATACTTGACTTGATTTTAGAGAGTGAGAGTGGTGTTGATGCGATTAAAAAGGTGAAAGACGAAGGAATAACATTTGATGTGCCGGTCATCGTTCTTTCAAGTTTAGAAGGCGGTTTAAGGGCGGAACTACTCTCAGAAGTACCATTCATTGTCGGAACATTGTCAAAGCCATTTACACCTAAATCTATGGGTAAAGAGGTATTTTCACTTTTTCATCGAAATAAAAAATCTGTCTAGCTGTCGAGATTTAGTTGTTTATGATTGAAAAAATTTTGTTTTTTAGGATATTAAAATCTACCGGCTTGGTTATGTAGTCATCTGCTCCAAGCTCTTTTGCAAGAGACTGTCTTTCTGTATCAGTGTATGCAGATGACATAAAGACTGGCATTTGTGGTTTTAGAGTTTTTACTTCTTTTAGGAGTTCAAAGATCGGA
>CAWUIU010000456.1:0-2692 GCA_963922285.1 uncultured Oligoflexia bacterium
TCTTAAATATATTGGTTCAAAACATCACAAGGAGTTTATGAAAGACCTTAAGTTATTTTACAAGGCAATGACAGAGGAAGCTGCATTAACTGCTCTTGAAAATTTCAAATCAAAATGGGAAGAGAAATACCCTGTTGTTATAAATTCATGGGTTAATAACTGGGACAAGCTATCAACTTACTTTAAGTACTCAGAACCTATCAGACGAATCATTTACACGACTAATATTATCGAAGGTCTTCACCGTCAAATGAGAAAGCTTACAAAGAATCGTTCGATGTTTCCATCGGATGATTCACTTTTTTAAATTATCTATCTTGTCACTCAAGCTATCTCAAAGAAGTGGCAGACGACGTAATTGAGATGGGGAGAGATAATATCTCGGCTATTAATTCATTTTTTAAGAGATTAAAGAAGGAAGAGATCTAGGCTATGCTATTAAAGATTAAACCTGTTAATCATCCTGTTCAAAAAATATGGGGACGAGTTGTCTAGTTAACGGTGCTCAGCCCAATATTGATAAGCTTCAACTTTTATACAATTCAAGAACTATGTAAATAATTCACTGTAAAAATGATAGGTTGTCTTTTTCTTACATCTAAAAGTATAAGTAATGCAATTGTGACGAGAAATGGTGAATACGATACTAATGAAAGTTGTTGTGTTTGTTCTTTGTTCCCCAAAGTTGTGTTTTTCGTGTTGTGATTCCCACAAAAAGTATTGTTGTAAGTTCACCATTTCTCGTCACATATCTCGTCTCTAAAATTTTTAAATATATTTTTTTTGACTAATTGAATGTTGAATATTTATATATTATGGAAAAGGAGTGTTTAGCACTCCTTTTTTATATCCTTTCTTTGTGCGCTTTAATAATTAATTCAAGAATTTCGTTTATAGGTTTTTCTCTTAGAATTTTTGGAGAGACTCTATCTCTTGGTAGATCTGCTAATTTATCTATAACTTCGTTTAAACATAAGTTCTTATTTGCCCAGACCTCGTCAACTTTTAACACTGGGGTAAAGTGAGGTGTTGTTGATACAATTTCTGGCATCTCATTAGAGATTTTTAATATAGACTCAACAATATCCGCAAAGCGATCAAGCTCTAATTTCGTAAATGACTCTGTTGGTTCAATCATTAATCCAAAAACTTCAGGAAATGCAACAGTAGGCGCATGTAAGCCAAAGTCTAAGAATAGTTTTCCAAGACTTGCAATGGCCTTTGCCTTAGGAGTCCCTCCAGTAGCAAGACGTTCAAATGTTTCATTTGATATAGTAATGATAAATTCGTGCATTCTTGCAGTATTCTTAGCTCCTGCAGGAAGAGTTGGGAATGATTTTCTTAATCGATGATAGAGATAGTTCGCACTAAGGACAGCGACTTTACTCATCTCTTTTATCCCCTCTGTTCCAAGGGCTTTTATATAAGTGTAGGCTCTTACTTTATGTGCAAAATTACCTGAATGTCTGTGAAAGCTGCCGATAGTTTTCTCTGTTGTAAATGTAGAATAAACACCATTTTCTTCTTTTATTTGAAGTCCTGGTAAGTACGGAATTAGTTTTTCGGAAACTGCAACAATTGCATCGCCCGGACCACCGCCACCATGTGGAATGGTCCAAGTTTTATGTAGATTATTGTGTACGGCATCGACACCAAGTTTTCCAAGGTCTACGATTCCTGCTATTGCATTCATGTTGGCACCATCCATATAGACGAGCCCATCAACTGAATGAATAAGATCTGCTACTTCTTTGAAGTTTTCTTCAAAGATTCCAGCTGTGTTAGGATTAGTGATCATAATTCCAGCTACACGCTCACCATCGCATTCTATAATCGTCTTAAGTTCCTCTAGGTCTATTTGACCATTCGATCCTCCAGCGAGAGTTTTTATGCCAACTTGCTTCCCATCAATATTCTTCGTTTCGAATCCGGCCATCGTTGCTGTCGCCGGATTTGTTCCGTGCGCTGTTCTCGGTATAAGAATGAGGTCTTTTTTCGAAGCTTTGTCTTCATGATAAGCCTGAAATAGTTTAATCCCAACTAATTCGCCTTGTGCTCCGGCAACAGGCTGGGTTGTTACACCTGGAAGGCCAGTAATCCTCTTAAAATCTTCTTGAATATGATAAATGATCTCAAGGCAACCTTGAACGTGAGATTCAGGCATGTCTGGGTGAGACATTCTGAAGTTCTCAAGACCAGCTGCCCAGTCATTTATCCTTGGGTTGTACTTCATAGTACATGATCCAAGAGGATAGATATCATCGTCAGGTGAAACGTTCAGATCTCCAAGATTTGTATAGAATTCTTTTAGTTCATCAAGTGGAAATTGTTTCAATTTAACATTATCACTATTTCTTAAGTTCTCAGGAATTTCTGGGATTGATATCTCTTTTTCACTTTTTTCAAAATTCTTGGCGAAAGTAGCTATAAGTTTATTTATATCCTCATCATTTTGTAGGTCATTAAAAGAGATTTTTAAGAGGTTTCCACTTAGACCATAACGATTGGAGATATCTTTTCCAGGTATGAGATCATCGCTAAAGAGTGTCTTACTATTTTTACTAAGCTTTAAGACAACTTCGTTAAATGCCGCGCTAGGAAAAGCAAGTTCTACACCTTGAAGACATAGAACTTCATTTAAGAAGTTTGTCATATTTATGCGGGTGATTTTATTGCTCTCACTTATGCCTTT
>CAWUIU010000457.1:0-2673 GCA_963922285.1 uncultured Oligoflexia bacterium
TACAATTTAGATTATCTTAAAACAAAAGTAACACCAATATAATGGATCAGTTTTATACTCATATAAAGATGTAGCTCAAGGCAGCATAATAATATCTAACACTTACGCGCAGCGACCATTAGTGATCCTTATGCTTACAATTAGTTTTTCTTAAAATAACTGTAGACATGCTTAAAATATAAGTTCATCATTTCTCTATAACAGGGAACTGATTATGTGTGGAATAATTGGAATCATTGCCAATAATTCACGAGATGTTTCTTCCCAAGTATTGGGTGGACTTCTCACTCTTCAGCATAGAGGCCAAGATGCCGCTGGAATTTTAAGCTTTGATCGAGAATATCATCGCTTTAACATGCACAAAGATTTAGGCCTCGTAAATAATGTCTTTAATCAAAAAATACGTGTCGACAATCTAAAGGGACAAATGGCCATCGGTCATACAAGATATGCAACGACTGGTTCTGATCAATCTTGCGACATCCAACCCCTAGTAACAGGATTCCCTCATGGACTAGCAATGGCCCACAATGGAAATATTGTGAATTACCATGAGCTCGCGACAAGCTTAAGAGAAAAATATCATCACCAATTCTTAACAACTAACGATCTTGAAATATTTTTAAACCTATTCTGTCAAGAACTGAGTGGCACGAGAGGTAGTATTGAAAATCTCCAAAATGCAGCCAAAGCAATACTTGAAAACGCGATAGGTGCCTACAGCATTGTTGGTATCCTCGCTGAGCACGGTCTTTTTGGTCTACGTGATCCAAACGGTATACGACCACTCATACTCGGAAAAAAAGTTGATAAGAATGATAAAACAAAAATAGAGCATATTCTCTGTTCTGAAACAAATGCACTTAACTTTTTAGGATTTGAATATGTAAGAGACATATCTCCAGGCGAGTTTATCTTCATTCATCACAACGGAGAGATTTTTTCATTTCGCAGTCAAGTAAGTAAAACAAAAACTGCTCACTGTATGTTTGAATGGGTTTATTTTTCAAATGCAGAATCGAGTCTCGAAGGAAGATCTGTTTATCAGACGAGACTAAATCTTGGGATTGAGTTAGCAAAAGAGATTAAGTTAAATTATGGATCAAAAATAATGCCCGATATTGTTTGTCCTGTTCCAGACACATCAAGAAGTGCGGCAATAGCAGCAAGTGAAATTCTTGCAATTCCCTATCGTGAGTGTCTCATAAAAAATAGATACATCCAAAGAAGCTTTATTCTTAAAACAGATGAGGAACGAGATCGAGCAGTAATGCTTAAGTTATCTCCAATCATCTCTGAAATTGAAAATAAAAGTATACTCCTTGTTGATGATAGTCTTGTAAGAGGTACAACTGCGAAAAGAATAATAAAACTTTTAAAAGATCATGGAGCTCGTGAAGTGATCTTTGCTCTCACATGTCCGCCGTTGAAACATGGATGTTTTTACGGCGTTGACTTTCCAGACGAGAAAAAACTCATTGCCGTGGAAAAGACAACACAAGAAATACAAGAAGAGATTGGAGCTGATGAGTTAATTTATCTATCTCAAGAGGGATTAAAAAAGGCTATCGGACTCAATGATCTCTGTATGGCCTGTCTCACTGGAAAATATCCAACAGATACGAAGAATGCAAAAGAGTTCACAACGAAAAGAAATATAAATAGAAAAGAGTTTTCATAGGAGACAATAATGAAAAGAGCACTAGTATTATTTGGCAGTACAAGCGACAAAAAAACTTATGATAAAATATTTGAAAATTTAAAAGATACCTTTGAGCTAGACTTAAAAGTTTTGTCTGCTCATCGAAACCCTGACGAACTTGAAATCGAATTAAGAAAGAATAACTTTGATTTTATTATTGCAGGGGCTGGAATCGCAGCACATCTTCCGGGAGTATGTGCATCAAAGACAAACAAACCTGTATTTGGTGTACCTGTCACATCTTATCTCGAAGGTCTTGATGCCTACTTATCAATTGCACAAATGCCATTTGGTGTACCTGTTGCTACTGTTTTTGAAGACAATATAAATGCTCTTAAAAACATCTATCAAAGATACACAAATATCAATATCTACTGGGACAAATCAATCGAACACATTGATACATATAATGCTGAAATGATAAGAACACGAAGCTGGGTTGAAAGTGAAAAACTCAACATTACCTACAGTCACGAATATCAAGCAAATCATATCAATATAAAACTCGTTAACCGAATTGAAGAAGTCGACCCTAACCTAGACGAAGTTCTCTACGTACCAATCCTTAGTAAAGAAGAGAAGAACAATATGATGTCAGCTCTTACAATACTAAAGGCTGCTAAGAAGAATGGACTTTGGTTTGGAACAAATAATACACGTAATGCAATTAAATTTGCTTCGAGGTTAACATGTTAGTAAAAAAAGGTTCAGTAAAAAATATATATGAAACTGACGATCAACTCTGGTTTGAATACTCCGATCGTTACTCCATTTATGACTGGGGAGAAATGCCTGACGAAATTCATAATAAAGGTTTTGCTCTTCTTCTCATGGCAGAATTCTTCTTTGAATACTTCGAAAAACACAATATTCCTACCCACTTTAGGAAAAGAGAGAACAATCGTCTCTTTGTCACAAAGTATCATGTCCCAAACATATGGATTGATGAGGGGTACAACTACGATTATTAT
>CAWUIU010000458.1:0-2672 GCA_963922285.1 uncultured Oligoflexia bacterium
TCATCCACATCATCATCGTAATCTGAACTCGCCAATGATACTGGGGCAAGTACGAGGCTCGCCCCAAGAAGAATAATATAAGTTTTATGCGTTAACTGTTTTAGCATTTCCAGACTTTTGTGCTCTTTGCTTATCCATGAAAAGAGTTACTGGTGCAGCAACGAAGATACTTGAATATGTTCCGATAAGAACACCAAGTGTAATAGCCATAAAGAAATCTCTAATTGCTAGTCCACCAAAGAAGAACATAATAACAGAAATAAATAACGTTGTTGTCGAGGTTAAAACCGTTCTTGAAAGAGTTTCATTAACAGCATTATTGATATGTTCCTTTAATGAACGACCAACAAACTTAGCTTCGTGCTCTCTAACTCGATCATAAACAATAACCGTATCATTTACAGAATAACCAATAACCGCAAGAAGCGCAGCTACAGTCTGCAGAGTAAACTCTGTTCCAGTTAAAGCAAAGACTCCAAGAATGATTGAAACATCATGAAAAAGAGCTGCAATAGCACCTGGAGAATATTTAAAGTCAAATCGTAAACCAATGTAAACCATAATCGCTAATAGTGCCCAAAGCATTGCTAAGAACCCTGATTTTCTAAGCTCTTCCCCAGCCTTTGGTCCAACAATATCAACCTTTCTTATCTCAACTCCAGCATCTTTATAGTTTGCAGTTAACGATTCACTCACCTTTTGAGTTACTTCATTTAAGTTATCTTCTGTAGCTGAGACTTTAATCAGTAATTCATTGTCTGAAATTTCACCAATCGATTGAACAGAAACACTTTTAAATCCATCAGCTTTCATCTTTGCTCTTAATTCATTAACATTGATCTGCTTAGAGAATTTTACTTGAACTTCCGCTCCCCCTCTAAAGTCAACTCCATAATTCATTTTCGTTGCTAGAGCGAAAAGAGAACCAATAACAAGCAATATCGAAATAATTGCCGTAACTGAAAACTTTGATACGAAATCAAAATTTGTTCCACTTTTTACTAATTCGAACATTTTCATATTTTTTTCCTTAATTAAATACTAATGTCTTGGCCTTCAACTTTATTCATATAGAATTCAAAGAAAACTTTTGAAACAAAGTATGAAGTATAAACAGTTGCAAAGATACCGATAAGAAGAGTTACAGCGAAACCTCTAATTGGACCAGTACCAAAGTTTAGTAGACAGATTCCTGCTAAAGCAGTGGTAATGTTGGCGTCAATAATTGTCCAGAAAGCTGAATTAAAACCACTTTCAACAGCTTTGTAAAAACCAACACCTTTTCTAATCTCTTCGCGTATTCTTTCATAGATAATGATATTGGCATCAACCGCCATACCAATTGTCAGAGCAATACCAGCAATACCTGGTAATGTTAAAGTTGCTTCTAATCCGACTAACATCGCTAAAACAATTGTTACGTTAATACCAAGAGTAAGCATAGCAAAGAATCCCGATACCTTATAGTAAACAAGGATGAAGAAGAATACTAAGATAGCACCAATTGCTGAGGCATAGCGAGCCTTCTCAATTGAGTCAGCACCAAGAGATGGACCAACCGTTCTTTGCTCTAAGAAATCAAGCTGAACAGGAAGAGCACCAGCTCTTAGAACGAGAGCTAAATCTCTTGCTTCAGAAAGTTGCTTATTATAATTCCCAGCCCCTAGAGTTATTGATCCACGACCACCTGGAATTCTTGAATTAATTCTTGGAGCCGACTTAACGTTTCCATCGAGAACGATAGCCATCATTTTACCAATACTCTCAGCAGTAAGATCTGCAAAAATTTCTGCTCCACGAGACTTAAGAGTAAAACCAACTTGTGGTTGATTTTGTTGTTGATCAAATTGGACACGAGCATCTTCAAGGTCTTCACCTGTCAATCTCGCTGTTTGCTCAAGTACATAAGGCTGAAGCTGCGGGAGCTCTCCCTTAATTTTAGAATCTGTTTTTTCAAAAGCTAAAATATTACCAGTTGGAATATCGTCCTTTAAAAAAGTATTAACCTTTTGAACATATTCAGAAAGGCGATCACCCTTTTTAAATTCAATCCCAGCCTTTTGTGCTTTATCAAGCCAAGTTGCAATTGAAGAGTAAGGAATGTCACTATTGACCATTTTAAACTCAAGTTTTGCCGTCTTTCCGATAAGAGATTTCGCTCGTTCAATATCTTTTACACCCGGAAGTTGAACAACAATTCTGTCCTTACCTTGAGAAATAATCTCTGGCTCTGTTACACCAAATTCATCAATTCTGTTTCGGATAACTTCAATTGATCTTTTAACCGATTGATCTTCAATCTCGGTTTTTAATTTTGTCGTAAGAGCAATTTGTAATCTTTTGTCTTCTTCACCTGTAATACGAATATTTCCGTTGTAATACTTGTGAACAATTTCTTTCGCTGCTGCAATGTGATCTTTCGAAACAAAGTTCAAATCGATCTTTGGGTCAAGAGCATCAGAAGTATCAATATCACCAAGAGAAAAAGAATATTCTTTATCATCTTTTAAAGTATATTCAATTCTTCTTGCGTAACCTTGAACTTCATCTTTATAAACCTTTCGAAAGTCGATCCCTAAAATCATATAGAGACCACCTTGCAGGTCAAGACCTAAGTTGATTTTCGATTTAACAGGAAAATTATCTTCTTCCTTAAAATCAAAAACTGTCGG
>CAWUIU010000459.1:0-2667 GCA_963922285.1 uncultured Oligoflexia bacterium
GGTAATCTGCTTAAGAATTTTTAAAGTTGTTTTAAAGTTTTTGTTCTGTTTGGTGTAATCATTCGAATAAGTTTTAACAACATACCTTGAACAAGTCACTAAGAGCCGCCAAAAGAAAGCAGTATCATGCAAAAGGCACCATTTTATATATGAACTCATTGGCCTTACTTTATCGATGTAAGGTCGATCTTTTTTTAATTTTGGCAGTATGTTTATACAAAATAACGACCCCCAGGGAAAATTGAGAATTTTTTTTCCACGTGGCCCCTCAACAAAGAAGTTCTTTTGTGAAACTGTATTTATTGCCTCAAATCGATGTCCATGCTCCACATGAACACCATGCCTTTTAAAAGTATGACAAAAAGTAACCTCGGCACCACAAAGTTCAGAGAACTTTTTTTGCGCTCCTTCGAATGCCATTCCCGCATCATGATTTCCAATGACATAGATCACTTCTTTATTTGGAGACTTTAAGAAACGCTTCAGCCCCTTAAAGAATTTTGGATGGCCTTTTGCAATATCTTCGACTTGCTTAATTGTCATTTCTTCATCAACGAAATTACTATAAACCCCATTATTATCAATTTGAATGAGATTTAGAATATCACCATTTAATACAAGACATGTTTTTTTTAAGAAGTTTTTTCCAGATGAAAAGTATTCGCAAAATTCATAAAATCGATCATCTTCAAAAAAGTCCTCAAGAATATTAAATTCACCATTCTTAAAGAACTTTCCCTTTCCAATATGTAGATCTGAGACAATTAGATATTTCATAAGATTTATTTATCCGAAAACAATTCTTTCGTATGACAAACTTTTCCACGACCAGTCTGTTTTGCCTTATACATCATTTTATCAGCTATCTTAACAATTTCAGTTCGTGAACTCGCGTCTTCCGGAAAACATGCAATTCCGATTGAGACAGTTAGCTTAAACTCACTCCCCCCTTGTAATCCTTCAGAATCGTTAACATAGAAGATTTCTGAACTAATATTAGCAAGAATTCTTTCTCCAATAACTTTAGATTCCGCAAAAGAACAGTTTTTAACCAGAACAACGAATTCATCACCACCATAGCGATAACAGAAATCACTTGGTCTCACACAGTTCTTTATTATGGAAGCAACATCTTTTAAAAGCTTAGTACCAACAAGATGTCCATGTCCGTCATTTACTTGCTTAAAGTGATCTATATCGATGAAAATTACTGAAAATTTACGTTCTGATTTTTTGCTATCATCTATAGCGTCATCAATATCACTGGTAAATCTTCTTTGATTAAAAAGACCTGTCACATCATCTTTATAGACCAAGTTCTTTAGACCACTGGCTTCTTGTAATTTATCAATTTTTGATATTGAGTTATTTATAAACTGAAAGAAGTAATCGAGAATTGATTCTGAGATCTCCCGATTACACTTAAAGCAAAGAAAATAAGTCTGTTCATGAATCATGCCGACAGGAATTATATAAAAGAACAACTTTTCCTTACCTATTTTACTCACCTTCTTAGGAATACGTCTTAACTCATCTTTGAACGATTTTATTTCATCTTTATGATAGTAAAGATCATCAATTTCTTTCGCACGGTGACTTCTAATTTGATTTGGCCTTGGGTTCTTAGGGTTCGTTGAAAAAACTAACACAGGGCTCGCTTCAAAATCATTTTGTAAGAAATTATCAATGTAATCAACAAAATGTTGAAGATCATCAACTTCTCCAACCTTACAGATGAAGTCTAAAATTTTTTGATAATCATCAGTATTAACTTTCACATAAAACCTATAAATTTAAGTCCTTCCTAATTTCATCCATATCAACTTCTTCTTCAAGAACGTTCAATGAATTTCTAAGAGTACTTATAACACGAGAAAGTTTATCTTCAAGATATCTCTTATCTTTCTTCGTTTGCTTTTCCCTTATTGACAGATTTTCCATATTAAACTCTAGAGAGTCTATCTTTCTTTTTAACTCTAATATTTTAACATCTCGACTTTTTACTTTTGAGTCACTGTCAATAGTTAGCATCTCAAGCTGATTCTCAAGTTCTTTTTCACGTTTTCTTGTTTTATGAGAATCTATACGACTCTCACTTCCGATTCGATCAAGTTCATTAATAAAAGTTTTATTCTTAACTTCAAGAACTTCTCTTCTTTGATCGGCAATGGATAGTTTATGGCGCATATCCTCTAGCTCTGCAATATGTCTTTTCTTTAAAATTGATATTTCTATTTTTAGTTCATCATTGTCAGCTTTGTGATTTAGAGTCGATTGTTTAAGCTCCCGGTTATCTCTCTCTAACTGATCAAGCTTCTGTAGCAAACGCTCTCGGTCATCCTTCAGCTCACCAATCGTGACCTTAAGATCAAGGAGCTCATTCGCACTCAAAGAAGAAATTAGCGCAGACTCACCTCCGTATGAGACACGTGCCTCTTCTTTTAAACGATTAATATGATCTGCATCACTTCGAACTTTATCTGAAAAATCAACATACTCCTCTGGCTCTTCACTTATTTCGGCTCTCGTAAGTAACTGCTCAGTTGGTAAACTACCTACAATCGTTGCGTCTTCATCAGAGTTACTTTCTTCTTCGCCTTGAAAGCTAGTCATATCTCCAACAATAGTTGCTTCTTCAAAATCATCTTCTTTATTTGTCCTTGATTG
>CAWUIU010000460.1:0-2667 GCA_963922285.1 uncultured Oligoflexia bacterium
CAAGATCCAAAACTTGATAGGAGCTATCCTTGGCAAGCTTATTACCAAATGTCGTTTTACCGGCCCCAGAAAAGCCACAAACAAATAATTTCACAGCGATATCCTTTCTCTTTACAATGTGCACAATATTTTCTAGAAGTAGCGAACACAATTTTATATTTTGAGGTTTTAATGTTAACTACCATTGAAGAGAAAATTCATAAAGAGATTATTGATAACCCAGAGTTTCTTATCTCAAAACTTAAAGATAGTGATGAAGTAGTTTTTGAATTTAATAATGAAGATACTGACTGGGTAAATAAAGTTCTCACTAGTATCACAGATGAATATGAACCTGAAGAGCATGGCCAAACACCAGATCGCATCAACTGTAAGTTAACGCTTAAAAGAGACAGTGATACAACCTATGGTGAATACCTTCTTGTTCAAGGGGCAGTTAATGGTAAATACAGAGCAACTTGCGTGAAATGCCTTGCTGATGTTGACCTTAAATTTGAGAACGAATTTAATGTTGCATACGTCAACAGCCGCTTCGAGGATGATCCAGAATACGAAGAGCTCGATGAAATCTTTGTTGCAGGAGAAGTTAGAGATCTCTACTTTCATGTTAGAGGTAAAGCAAATTTATCGGAGTCTGTTATTGAAGGGACAATACTTGCTCTAAACAGATACCCAGTATGTACAGAAGAATGCCGAGGACTATGTTCACAATGCGGCGCAAACAGAAATTTAGCAGAGTGTGGGCACTAAAAGGTTGAAAATCACCGAAAAAAGGTGTACCTATAACTCTCGTAAAAAATTTTAAATTATAGAAGTTGAAGATAACGGAGTGAAAGATGGCAGTACCTAAGAAGAAAACAAGTGTTTCAAGAAAAGGATTAAGAAGAGCAGGTCAAACGCATAAGCTTTATGCAAACAACCAAGTTCTTGCTGACAATGAAACTGGTGAATTAACAAAAAGAGGATGTATTAGCCCTTCTGGAATGTGGAAAGGTAAAAAAGTCTTCGAAACAAAAGCTGATAAAGTAGAAGAAGCTTCTGAGTAATAATCAGTACTTACACATAAAATTGTCACTTTTAAATATATAAATCAGGCACTATTTCACTATAGTGCCTGATTTTTTTTTATTTATATTTTTTTTTTCTTAAAGACATATTCCCTTTATTTTTAATAAATTAGACAAAACACCTTTAGATTCTGTACAATTTTACCACAGTTTTATTATGAACTTATGGCTGAAAAGTAAGTTTTTCATTTAAACTATACACAAGGAGTTTGTATGTTTTTCGAAAGAGTCATTATTGCAACGTTAGCAGTTACGATTTTCGTACTAAGTAACGCTTATAGTGATAAAATTGAAAACCTCAATCCTTACTCTGTTAAAAATGTACAGCCTTACAAACAAAAAGAAATCAAAGAAGAAACAAAGGTTGCAAACCTTTCGATCGAAAAAGAATCTTCGAAACACCTCTAAAATATTCTCGCCAAATTTGGCTCGATTTTCCAATTTTTTGTCAAGAAAAGACCTTGCCAATAGTAAGCTAACCTACTTAAAATTCCACCTTCGATATTTTAAATGAGGTTACTTGTGAAAAAAGTAAAGATTAAAGGAACCGGAATTTACACGCCTAAAAAAGTCGTTACCAACTTCGATCTCGAAGAAATGGTTGATACTTCTGACGAGTGGATTTATGAGCGTACAGGAATAAAGCAAAGACATATATGTTCAACTGAAGGTGGAGAATGGCCAAGCGACATGGCCTATCATGCCACGATGGATGCACTTAAAGCTGCCAACATGGAACCAAATGATATTGATATGATCATTTTAGGTTCAGTTACGCCAGACTTTAAACTGCCAAATACAGCATGCATTCTTCAGCAGAAACTTGGCATTACAAATAAATGTGCTGCTATCGACATCGCAGCTGCATGTTCTGGATTTGTGTATGGATTAAATATGATAACAGGTTTAATCAAAATGGGTGCCATAAAGAATGCATTAATCGTTGGAACAGAGATGCTTTCAAGAGAAGTAAACTGGGAAGACCGTAACTCATGTATCTTATTTGGTGATGGCTGTGGTGTTGCTATCGTTGGAGAAAATACTGATGATGATGACTCCGATATTCTAAGTATGCACCTAGGTGCCGATGGAAGCGGTAAAGAGTTTTTCGATCAACCAATCGGCGGTTCAGTTTACCCTATTACACAAAAAGATCTTGATGAAAAAACACACTTCATGCAAATGAAAGGTAAAGAGATGTTTAAAGTTGCAACAAGAACACTAGCTGAGAATGCGAAAACTGTTCTCAAGCAAGCTGATAAATCTCTTGATGATGTTGACTGGCTCATTCCTCATCAAGCAAATGTGAGAATTATTGAAACAACTGGAAAGCTTTTAGGAATTGCTCCTGAAAAAGTAATTATCAATATTGATAAATATGCTAATACTTCTGCAGCCACAGTACCAATTGCACTACATGAAGCAATAACTGATGGAAGAATTAAAAGAGGACAAACTCTTTTACTTGATGCATTTGGAGCTGGCTTAACTTCAGGTGCCACATTACTTACTTATTAGGATAAATTATGACGAAGAAAGTAGTTTTATTATTCCCTGGTCAGGGATCTCAATATGTATGAATGGGAAGTGCCCTCGAAGG
>CAWUIU010000461.1:0-2665 GCA_963922285.1 uncultured Oligoflexia bacterium
TGCGTTAGTTTCTGATTATAAGCGCAGTTCCACTAAAGAGTAGGACAACTCCGAGAATTCGATAAATATTGATTTGCTTTATGCTTAGGCCAAAAAGGCCAAAGTGATCAAAAGCAAGAGATGAGATAAGTTGTCCTGCAACGAGTAGTGCGACCATTCCAGTTGAACCTAATTTTGGAACAATCATAATCGCCGAAAGAACAAAAATACTTCCAATGACACCACCCGTGAAAAGATAAGGCGGTGTGTTGCTAAGTGTAGAAAGGCTTGGAAGATTCTTATAGTTGAATGCACCAATGAGAACAAAGATCAGAAAACCACCGGCAAATGAGATAAGTGCAGATTGAGTAGGTCCACCTACAGCTTTTCCAAGTCGCGAGTTAATAATCGCTTGGAGTGGAACCATTAACCCAATGCAAAAAGCCCATAAAATAAAGAAGATTTTCATAAGTATCCTAGTAAAATAGTTTTTAATACGTTTCTTTCATAATAATATATCTATATTATCTTGTTCTCTTATCTTTTGAACAAGCGGTAAATATTGAGGGATTTTGAATGGAAATGCAATATATTCTTATTGTTATCGCAGTTTTGCAATGCGTATTAATTGGCCTTGTCCTTTGGCATAAAAGTTCAAGTGGTAAAAACCAAATTAGTGAAGAGTTTCTCATACAATTAGAAGAAGAGTCTTCAAGAAGGCGAGTTGAAATTTTTTCGAATCTGCGTGGAGAGCTTAGTGATGCAATCGCGTCTGGTGGTCAACGTACAATGGACTCGATGGTAAAAAATAATGATCTTCTTGTAAAAAATTTTGGTGATTTGAAGACTAATGTAATTGAGAGGTTGATGGAGAGTCGTAATTCTTTTAATAAAGATATTTTTGACTTCAAGGATCTCCTCTCTAAAGATCTTGATGAAAAATTTGAAAAACTAAATCTCACTGTTGAGAGAAGACTTGATAATATAAATAAACAGGTCCAGCAGAATCTTAATGAAGGGTTTAAGAAGACAAACGAAACTTTTACTGGAATTATTCAAAGACTTGCTAAGATTGATGAAGCTCAGAAGAAAATTGATTCACTTTCAACAAATGTCATTAGCTTGCAAGATGTTTTAACGGATAAAAAGTCTCGCGGTATCTTTGGAGAAGTTCAATTAAACAATGTGCTCGCCTCTGTATTTGGTGAGGGGAATAAGTATTTTGAACTTCAATACAAACTTTCAAATGGAAAGCTTGTCGATGCTGCCTTAAAGCTTCCTGAGCCTGTTGGTCTCCTTTGTGTGGACTCTAAGTTTCCATTGGAAAATTTCAAAAGAATGTTTGAAGGTAAGGATGATGCGCAAAAATTATTGGCGAGGAAAGAGTTTACTAAGAATATTAAAAAGCATGTGGATGATATCGCCAGTAAATATATCATTGATAATGAAACTAGTGATCAGGCGATTATGTTCTTGCCTGCAGAGGCTATTTTTGCAGAGCTTCATGCTTATCACACTGAGCTCATCGAATACTCTCAGAAAAAGAGAGTGTGGATTACAGGTCCTTCAACTTTGATGGCCACTCTTATGACTGTTCAGACTGTCGTTATGAATATGGAAAGGTCAAAGTATATGTCGATTCTTCATAAGGAGATTAATAAGTTGGGAACTGAGTTTAATAGGTATGAAGAGAGATGGAATGATCTTGTGAAGCATCTCGGTACAGTTACCAAGGATGCTGATAAAATTCATGTGACGACAGGTAAGATTTCTAAGCAATTTCAACGAATTATGGAAGTTGAGGTCGAAGGTGAAGATATACAGAAACTCAACATCGATAATGGTGTAGCAATAAACTAGAATTAATTCAACTCTTTTGTTATAATTGACGATAGGATAGGTAAATAAAAAAAGGAATGAAAATATGAGTATGGAAGTTTTCGTAGCACTATGTCTAGTTGGATTTTGGGCAATGTTACCTGCATCTTTAGCAATCGCATGTCGTGACTTTGATAACGATATGATGGATGATGGTCACCACTAAGAATTGATTACATTTACAAATAAAAAAAGCCCTCATTATTGAGGGCTTTTTTTATATTCTTCCAAAGGTATCCGTTTACTTTTGGGTTATTCGATGTCTGTTCTGGGATGTCGCTCAGGGTGAGTGATACGTGAAAAAGCACTTAAGCTACTGTCTTTTAAAAAATGCCAGATAAGACCTGTCCAAGACTCGTGGTAGTGGAGAGTATTGTAGTACTCAGGGGCAATCTCTCTAATTTTTGGTAAATGAATCCATGGTACATTCATAAAGTCATGGTGCTCATTGTGATAACCAATATTGAAAGTGAGCTTATTTAATGGGCCATAGTAACTATAAGTTTCTTGACCTTCTTTAATAATGAAGTGTTCTTGAATCCATCTTCCGCCAAGAGGGTGGAGCCCTAGAGCAAATACTGTCGATAGAACTAGGTATCCAAGAGCTGACCAACCTAAGAAGCTCACAACGGCCATGTTAACAATCATCTGAATGATGACATTACTAACAGTCCACTTACTTAGTGGTTGGTAGAATTTAACTTTTGTAGGTCTGAGGGACTGTGAAACAGAGAAAAAGAAAAGCCACATTGCTTTTTTTATTGAACCATTTCCAATAATGCGACATTCAGCTCGACTTGGAATATCC
>CAWUIU010000462.1:0-2660 GCA_963922285.1 uncultured Oligoflexia bacterium
TCTTCCGTTTGGGGCAACTGAAGCAACAGAAGATAATAAGTTAAAGTATCGATACCTTGATCTTCGAACTCAGAAGTTACAAGAGATTTTAAAGCTAAGATCAGAGACAACTTTTAAAGTAAGGCAAGCTTTAGTTGAAGAGGGATTTGTGGAAGTTGAGACTCCTATTCTTTATAAGTCGACACCTGAAGGAGCAAGAGATTACATCGTTCCAAGTCGAGTTCATCCTGGAAGTGTATATGCTCTTCCTCAGTCTCCACAAACACTAAAGCAATTACTAATGATTGGTGGAACTGATAAATATTTTCAAATTGCAAAGTGTTTTAGAGATGAGGACTTGAGGGCTGATCGTCAGCCAGAGTTTACACAAATTGATATTGAAGCTTCATTTGCAACTGAAGATTATATAAAGAATCTCGTTACAAAAATGCTTAAAAATCTTTTTGGCCTTGGTGATAACTTTGAGATTCCTGTTATGAGCTACGAACAAGCAATGACTGACTATGGTTGTGATAAGCCAGATGTGCGCTTTGGATTAAAGCATTACATTGTATCAGATCTATTCACGGGAACAGATTTTGGTGTTTTCGAAAATGCTCTAAAGTCTGGTGGAATGATTAAAACAATGTTTATCCCAGCGAGTCTTGGTAGTTTTTCAAGAAAAGTTCTTGATGGATTTGTTGAGGTTGTTAAGCCTCATGGGGGAAAGGGCGTTGCTTTCTTTAAAGTGGAAAACGGGGAAAAAGTTGGTGGTATTTCGAAGTTTATTACTGACGATATTCTTTCATCACTTAATTCTAAAGTAGAGGAGAGTGGTGATGGGACATGGTTATTTTTTGCTGATGCTGAAAGTGTTGTCCATGCTAGTGCTGATGCTTTAAGAAGACATCTTGGAGCAGAACTGAAGCTCTATGGTGAAGGTCATAAGTTTTTATGGGTAAATGATTTTCCACTTTTTGAGTATGATGATGGTCGATACTATGCGTGTCACCATCCATTTACTATGGTAAATGAAGAAGAGCTCGATACATATTTTAAAGGGGATATCAACGATCCAAATGGTGCTCTTTCTAAACTAAGAGCGCAAGCCTATGACCTTGTTTGTAATGGATATGAGATTGGTGGTGGTTCCATTAGAATTCACAATCAAGATGTACAAACAAGAATGTTTGAAATTCTTGGTATGAGTGCTGAAGAGGTTAAGTCTCAATTTGGTTTCTTTATTGAGGCCCTTAGATATGGAACACCTCCACATGGTGGACTTGCATTTGGTCTTGATCGTTTAATCATGATTCTTGCAGGAACTGATAATATTAGAGATGTTATTGCTTTTCCAAAGACGACAACAGCTTCAGATATGATGTCTAATGCGCCTTCTGTTCCTGCAAAAGAGCAACTTGACGAACTTAGTATGGAATTTACGAAGTAAAATTTTCCTGCTGCGATGCGCTGCTTGTTTTAGGTATGATGAAAAGAAAACTCTAAACAAGTGGTGTAGGATGAAAAATCAAAGAATCGTTTTAGTTACTGGAGCATTATCTTTTATATCAGCATTATACTTTCTTATGGGAATGTATAATTCTGCTCTACCTCTAAGCTTTAATCCAAGATTTTCATTCTTTTTAGCATCTGCAACTGCTTTTGTTGCTGTCTGTGCTTATCAGATTTATATGAGCTGGAATCGCGTTGAAATTAAATATATACGTCGAAAAGGTGAAACGCTAGCTAGAGATTTAAAGAAGCTTAAGAATTTTAATGATCTTGTTAGCTTTCTAAAAACTAAAGGCAAATTTGATTTGGGTCAAAAATTAGAAACTCATGTTAGAGATCTTGAGAGATCAGCTCTATGTGAAGTTAATAATGAAAATCCAAGTATTTCAGCTTTTAATCAAGGATTGAAATCTTCACTACAAGAAGTTCAGGCAAGTATTGCAAAACTAGCTAGCAGTGTGAAGCACATTAGATCAGAAGAAGCTGCTATTGAGAAATTTGATAAAACACTTACGAACTTGTTAGAGAGAGTTTTACAGTTAGAAATGGAATCTCATCGAATCGGTCAAAAAGTTGCAACAGTTGATCAATACAAGCGGCTTGAGAAAAAGATCACGCTAATGGCGTCTCAGCTAAATCGCGTTGAAATGGGAAGGAACACAATCGCTCCTGTAGGCACAGTACATGAAATGACTGATCAGATTGAATGTATTGAAGAAGTTATTTCAGAAATTTTATCTAATTTTAATCTTCAGGGAAAACTAGAGCAATATCAGGTTAAAGTTACTGTTGAAGACTCAAAACTGGCAATCTCAAGAAATGAATTATATTCTCGAGTAAATTCATTACTTGAAACTCTGTTGAGTCAAAGTGAATCGATTAAAGGTGAGAAGCTTATTAAGATTACTTCAGCAACTAGTAAAGAGAAGTATAAGCTTTTCAATAAAGTTTTGTTATCAAATGCACTTGATAAAGATCTCATTTATCGAAGAACAGATAAAAAGAACTTATATAATGCTTATAATAAAGATGGTAAAGTTGTAGGCCGCTTGCTTGTTGATTCTTTCGATCTTCAATCAAAAGAAGAAATTATTCGTTCTACTAACAGAAGTTTTGAAAACTCCTTGTAATTGACATTAATTAAGTAGAAATTGTTTTATACTTGAGCG
>CAWUIU010000463.1:0-2657 GCA_963922285.1 uncultured Oligoflexia bacterium
CAAAGAAAGTTGGAGAACCAACTCCAGTTGAAGCTAAGAAAGTTGATAAAAAATAAAAAAATATAAATTCAAAAATATAAAAGCCTCACAATGTGAGGCTTTTTTTATATCTAGAATCGTAAATAATTGGTATCAATTGGCTCACTAAAATCAATCTGATCAGGGATCTGCTCTTCTATTAGTCCGGCCTTCATATTACTCTTTTTAAATCCTAGGTATTTTTCAGAAAAGTCTAGCATTTGATCAAGCACATCCTTTTCGTTTTCAACGCTAATTCCAAGAAGATCAAATAAGAGGAACTGCTTCCCTTCAATAACTCTAATATCTCCCTTTACTGATGAAGCAACTCCATAATCAACTTCTTCACCATTTACATTGAAGCCTGTTAACACCTTCTTATTATTAACGATTCTAACAACACCTGGTAAAATCTCGCCCTTTTCAATAATAACCACAAGGTTGTTTAATCTTGGGTTATTTAAGTAGGCCATCATTAAGAATGAAGCTGTTGCCGAATAGTTTTGAACGATACCATGAAAGAGGTAATCAACGATAGTTTTAGATCCTTGCTCAATACGAATTGACTCAGCAAGACTCATCTCAACTTCTTTCTTTAGATTATTATTCAATTGATCAACATCTTTCCCTAATCTCGCCCCAAGAACTTTGACCTCTGCCTCAAACTCAAGGAAAGAAATCTCTGTTTCCGGATGAGCCCTTCTAAAATAGATAAAGTGTTTCTTCTTATATAACGTTAATAATTCTGAAAGATTAACCGATTTCGTCTTTGTAAAAGACTCGAAGAAAGATTGTCTATTTTTAAAGAAATCATATTCCTCTTCTACTCTAAATGCTCCTTTTTCATATTTAGTAATCTCATCTGACAGAACACCTTGTTGAGTACTTAGAACCAGAACCAGCTCTTCAATTCTCTTCTCTTTTTGCTTAATTTGCTCATTGAAATTATCAAGTTCAGCTTTTGCATCGAGATATGCAGAGTTTGAAGGCTTCACGAGATTCTCAATTTCTTTTCTCTTCGCTGCTCGAGCTCTTTTCTTACCTCTTAATTGACCATTCTTTCTTGTTAGTTCTCTCTTTAGAGAAGGAATATTCATCGATACACGAAGAGCATCGATTCGCTCATTAATGTCATCACGTCTTGAATCATAACCTAAGACTAAAGCACCACTAGACCAAATACTACGATCAGAATTTACTTGTGCTTGAATCTCTTCTTTTCTTCGGGCGAAAATATTAAAGGTCGTATTAATTTCAGAAATTCTTACATTAATAGCTGCAATATCATTTTTGATGTTTCTTAATTCATCATTTTTTTCTTGAAGATCTAACTCATAAATTCTCAGAGAGCTATCATAATTTCTCTTTAAAAGATTATACTTTGCCCGTGATTGGCTCGCCTTTAGCTCGACTCCTTTCTTCTCCTTAAGAATTTGCTCTTTAGCTTTCTGGAAATCACTATTTAATTTTTCTTTCTCAAAAATAATCGCAGCAATCCTCTCCATAATGACCTTATCTTCTTCAGAAAGATTTCGCTCTCTCTTAAGGTCAGTCTTAATATTCAATTTCGAAAATGAATTCACATCCGCAAAAATAACTTCCTGGCCTTGCTGGCCTGTTATCGGTTGATCTTCACTCAAAGATGGTGATTGATCACCATCTCCACACGCAGAAAAAATAAAGCTTAGCAATAATATTAAGAACATAGAATTAGCTCTCATAATTAACCCTTTTATTAGTATATGCGATTAATTTGCAAGCTCGATACCATAAGCAGATTAAATAATTAAGTACTTAAAGCTCTTTTTCGAATCATAACTTAAGCACTGTATAAAACGTTGACAGTAAAATCTTTAAACAAGATTTTACACTAAATTGCACACTTCACGTGGCATCGTCTTACTTAGCGACCACCAAAAAGGACTCATTTACGACATTACAATACATTGCTCAAATCTTTGATTAAAATCCAAGAAGGTTCATAATGACTTCAGAAATGAAAAAGGAATTTGTATGCCAAGATTTCAAAAAGACATTCCAATGTTCAGTGAGAACTCACTAAAGAAGAGAGAAAAAGCCAGCAACGAGACCGTCGTTATCAAAAGAAAAGTTTCGACGATCTATCCTGGTAGTACAAAGTCAAATTTGACAAAAAAGGACCTGAGTCTTTTAAAGGCAATCGCCTCAAAGAACAATACTACTCGTTTCTTACTAGTGTTAACGATTACTGCTATTGGCTGGCTTTCTTATAAAAATAACAAACTTGAAAAAATCGTAAAAAATCAAGTAATAAAAATTCAGGCTCAAGAGGAGAGAATCATAAAGCTAAAAAGTTTTGAAAAAGAGCTCAAAAAACTTCAAAAGCAAATTATCAGCCTCGATAATAGACAGTTAAAGACTCAGAAAGTAGCCCTAAGAAATAACGCTCTTCATAAATATAGCAAGAACATAACAAAACCTTTTACAACAAGTCCATTCAATAAAGAGATAAATAAAGACATAGAAAAACTAATCAGCGAGAACTCTAAACTTCTTTCCATGAATCAAGAAATGATTGAAGATATTAAACTTGTAAAACTTAAGAATAAAAAACTCGTTGAGAAATATGACCAAATGATAAATTTTTTTGATCCAAATTG
>CAWUIU010000464.1:0-2645 GCA_963922285.1 uncultured Oligoflexia bacterium
AGTTCTTCGGCCGAAGGGAAACAGGGATACCTCGCAGATGCTAGTGCTGCAAAAATGAAACTTAATGATGAAGGATCAAAGGCTAACCACATGCTACTTGACCATGAAGGAACTGTTGGTAGAGCTTATGGAGCAAAGACAACTCCACAAATGGTTATTATCGATAAAAGTGGAATAGTCGCCTATCATGGTGCCATTGACAGCAATCCAAGTGCTAATCCAGCAGATGTTGCTGATGCTACAAACTATGTTGCAGATGCCGTAAATGCAATTGCTTCAAGCACAAAAGTTGCTCCTTCTAAAACGAAACCATACGGTTGTAGCGTTAAATATTAATTGTAGATTATTTCAAATATAGAAAAAAACTAATCATAAACATACTTCCTCCGAAAAGATGAATAATTCAAGACATTTTAAGGAGGAAATATGTTTAAGATACTACCATGGATTATGGTGGGGCTTCTTAGTGTCAGTGCTAGTGCAAAGATCTATTGCCAATCCAAAATTAAGGGTAAATACGTTACCCCTAAAAACTTCAAAGGCAGAAATGCTGCTGATGTTAATGCTTGCTTAACATTATGTGAGGAAGATCATAATCAGCTCTTACAATCTGAAGATGGGCCATTTCAAACAGAATGCCACAAAAGAGTTGGTCGTAAGTACACACTTCTAGAAACATTTGGCGACGCTCTTCCCCAAAGACAAGACTGTGAAACATTTTGGCATAATAGTAATGACCGTTATAAGTTTACTACTCTACAAACGGAATCGATGTGTCGTGATCACTTTCGTGTAAATACACTCTACGCACTTCAGACTAAATACTACATTGATGGCTTTTCAGTTGATCAATTTTTCAAGGGAAAATATCTATTTACGAGAACTGATTATCCACTATGTGTGAGCGAGATCAAGGGAATTGATGTTACTAGTAACCCAAAATTTACGACAAAGAAATATAGTGAAGAACAATGTTTAAATCGTTGTGAAGAGACATATGAAAGAAGTCTTCAAAACGCAAATGGTGAAACAAGAATGGTTAATTGTTACTATGGTCGCAAAAAAATAAAAGTCTTTGGCGATCTTGGAGAAAAAAAGTCTTGTATTACTATTAATGCTGATACAGAGAAAATAGAATTTGAAAAGAAATTTGAAACTCCATCTCTTTGTAAAAGTGACTTTAGAAAGAATCGTATTAACTTAATGAATAAAAAATACAAAGACAGACTTTTTCACGTTAATCTAGTATTTGATAACGAGCTTATCAGAGATTTTTATCATAAAGTAAGATGTGAGTTTAGAGCAAAGGGCATCCAACCGAGAGATATCAAAACATCTCGAATGGTAACAGGTAAGGACGAATGCCAAAATTTTTGTCAAGAAAGATTAGATCACTATGTTTCTCGAGCAGATGGGGAGCCACGTTGGGGAACTTGCTATTTAGGAAGCAAAAAAATTGCTGATCTTGGAAAAGGTGTTGGTCGTAATTATCATACGAAAATAATCGATCGTGGAACTGGAGAACTTGCTTATCGTAAATTCTTAGCTAAGACCAGATCAATAGCAAACTACTACTTTAGATCATACCGCCAGGATGCCATGAGAAAGATCAACGAAGATGGCGAGTTTCATTGGGATATTATTTTTAAAGATGAACTTCTTACGACCTATGACCGCTTTGGTATTTGCCGAGTTAAATATGAGGTCGGTGGTCGAACAAGAGGAACACAAAAAAAGGAAATAGAGGCAACTGAAGACTGTCAGGGCATGTGTCAAAAGACCATGAGCATTCTTAAAAAGAATTTTCCGGATAAAGAAATTAAATTATCTTGCAAACACAAAGGTAGTGAAATTAAATATTAAAAAAACGAAAGGCTCCGAAAGGAGCCTTTTTTATAAACAAGTCAATTGACCAATTACATCTTTATAAACATTAGGATTATCAGAAATTGGTGAGTACTCACCTTCACCATCAGTAAATAGAACTTGATTCTCTGGACTTCCTGCTTGAATGCCATTTTCTGCACGTAAATTTTCTAAATCTGCTTCGATATGTCCAAGGTCTTGGCATAGACTCTTTGCCGTCGTTTCATCCATTTTGAATTTATAGAACTTATCGCCATCATCATAAGATGGTGTCTTATAAATTGTTTTTACACCTACACCTATAATTTGCTTAAATTCAAAATTCTCTTCATCTAAAATCATTCCTGCATCTGTAGTTAAAGACATTAGAGATAATAGAAGTATTAATACTTTCATTTTATTAATCCTCTGACTTAGTACAACAAATCGTGATCTTTTGGGAACGGATATCAGCTCCAGTCACATAACTTGTCATTGGCATTGAAGGTTCGCAATTGTTTTGAATTAGCCTTCCAGCATCCTCAGCACTTAACCTTTGAGTCGAACAAACAAACTCTCCAGCACTAGCGGCCTCTAGAGATATATTCTGAGCTGCCATTATATTTGTTAACAATAGAATTGAAATAACGTATTTCATATAATCTCCTTAATAGCTCTAGAGTATTACAAAAGTCAGAGAAAATGTTTTTCTTGTGATAGATTTACAAGGTGTATATCTATTAGACACCATTTGAGACAACGACAACTAATAGAAAAATACTTAAAATCAAAAGTGAAGA
>CAWUIU010000465.1:0-2645 GCA_963922285.1 uncultured Oligoflexia bacterium
TTATCTTTATCTCTTCAGCAGGTGACATAAAAGCTGCAAAGAATAAAAGAAAAACTAGAATTAACTTAGTCATCAAAATACACTCCAATTCCCATTTTAACTCCCTTCTTAACTGGCTCGATTATTTTTATCACAACACGACGATTCAGCTTCAGGTTCTCTGGAATTACATTTCCTTCCTTATCCCTATTAGGTTTAACAGGCATTGAAGAGCCTAGCCCAAGCACCTTGATATTCTTAGGAGAAAAACCATAAATTTCAAATCTCTCTGCTATACTTGCCGCACGTGCTCCACTTAAAGACCAATTAGAACGAAAATGACTTCTTCCCCCTAAAGGAGTATCATCAGTATGCCCTTCAATAATGACTCGGTAATTTGGATTCTTATCTCTCACGAGAGAAATCATCGCATCGACAAGTGCCACATTGATATCCTTTATATGTGCTTCACCAGGCGCAAAAAGAACATTACCATTAAAGTTAAGGATTAATTGTTTATTTTTAATTTCAACTTCAGTCATTTTCTTTATCTCTGTTTGGCTCTCGAGCATCTGTTTCAAATCGACAAGTTCTCCATCAGCTTCCCCCTCTTTCTTATGCTTATCTTTGTCGACATTATCCTTCTCTTCTTTTTTAAGTTTTTGAGAATCAAATTGAATCTTTTTTTCTTTAAAATGCTTAGCAATAATCTCACCCTTTTCTTGAAAGCCTGGCGGATCATAATTCGCGAAAGCCATCATTAAGATAAAGAAGCACGCTATAAGCGTCATAAGATCAGCATATGAAGTTAACCAACCTTGTTCATCTTCATCATTATCTTCAAATGGGTAATTACTCATATCTATACTCTTTATGCCTTTACTACTTCTTTCCAATCAAGTCGCATCGTTGGATTCAAATAACTATTCAACTCCTCTGCAACAATAATAGGATTAGACTTTGCGAGTAAAAGCTTTACTCCTTCAACAATAATAAGGTTCTTTGTATATGTCTCTTTAGACTGATCAACAAGATTTTCTCCAGCAGGGATAAAAAACAAATTTGCAACAACAACACCATATAAAGTAGTGATTAGACAAACCCCCATAGCAGGACCAATCATCTTTATCGCATCCTCTCCTCCAAGATTTGCTAAGAGAACAATCATTCCGATAGTAGTTCCCATCATGCCAAAAGCAGGAGGGAATTTACCAAGTGTTTTAATTTTTTTTGCCTCTTCCATATGATTGTTAAACAACTTATTCGCTCTCTTATCCATTAGAGAGACAACATAATCATTCTCCATTATCCCATCATCAATCATTATAAGAGCTTCTTTTAGAAACGGGTCCTTAACCTCTTCGATGAATTGTCCTAGAGGTTGTCCCTTTCGATAACTATCACTAATTTGCATTATTTCAGAGATGACATTTTTGTAGTCAGTTTTTTTTGATAAAAACATTCTTTGAAAGAAAAATTTAACGATGGCAAACAATCGATCCAGTTGAAAACAAATTGCTGTTGCCGCTAGCGTACCGCCAAGAACAATAAACATCGAAGGAAAGTCCACAAACATCATTGTGTTTTCGGAAGCCAACCTAAGGCCAGTACCTAGAACAACAATTGCAATAATAAAACCTAACAATGAAAAAATATTCATAATATTCCTTTTAAGCTGCAGCCTGGCTATCGGAGCTATTTTCCCCAATCCATTTATTCAAGACTTCTCTAATTTCCTCTTCAAATTCACTGTCTTCTTCTATCTTTTTTCTGGTAAAACTAACAAAGTCTTGCCAAATCTCATCTTTGTTAGAGACGATCTGCTTCTGTAACGACTTATCCATTTCTATTTTCTCGACTTCTAGCTCAAACATTTCTCGAGCTCTCGATCCTTCGGGAGCGTAAATATCAAGATAGAAAGCTCCATCATCTCCTAAACTATAGATTAAATTCACTCTTTTCGTTATTTGATAAGAAACAATAATATTCTTTAGTAATTCCTCAGGGAGTTTTTTAAATAAAAATGTAGGAAACTTTGAAAGAGCCGACTCTCTTACAACAGGAGCCCCTGCGACGTTTGCAATAGTTTTAAAAATCGAGAGTTCGTTACCAGGATTAACATTTGTAAGAATTTCTCCAATCTTTTTCATTCCTGGTAATTTTACTTTGTCATGATGATACTTGATAATTTCGACTTCAAACATACTATATTTCTCTGTATTTTCACTAGGTTCAAAAGTCAAAGATAGCTCAATCATTTTCTCTACAGTCTCTTCATCTATATATTTTATGATATCACTCATGATTTTCGAATTTAGCTCAGAATATAGAATCGGTGACAGCTCAACATGATCTTGTACAAACCTGGCAGCATTTTCAGCACTTAAAGAGACCATAACATCAAAAACATGAGGGGCCATATTTGAAGATGGACTAACCATGTTATGAAGAACATCTTGAGAAATTAAGAAGTCCGCTTTCATCATTTGATCTTTCTCAAGACGATCACCAAGACAGCTTTTCCAATCATTTCTCTCATCGTTAGATAGCTTTGACAGAATTTTCGCTAAATCATTATTATCAAGTTTTTGAGCAATAGCGTTCATTTTTAACGTCGTTTCTTCGCTATCTGTTTTTAACCAACTTTGAATCATTAACTTCCCTTC
>CAWUIU010000466.1:0-2614 GCA_963922285.1 uncultured Oligoflexia bacterium
TGAATAGTGGCGACACTCAATTTGTTTCAAATGCGGATATGGCAGGTTTAACTATTGACCCATGTTCTGGCTCAGGTGGTGCAAATTGTGGTTACGTAACTGGTAGCGGAGGAAGAACCTATAGTTGTAATGCTCTGAAATGGACATTTGTTAAGTCTTGTATAGGTCTAAGATGTACCGGTGGAAACTGTGGTGATTCTTTAGCTTGTAGCCCTTCGGCATCAGGCAATACTGCTAATGCGCCGTGCTCAAATGCAGGTGATACTGCTAAGACGAATGGATCTATAAGTTATGCAATGCTGAGATGTCAGTAAGAAATAGTTAATTTAGTGCCGAGTTTTGAGCGAATATCTTTAAAGGACTTGTTTGATTATAAATTATCCAAGTTCTTTTTATTAAACTTAAAATCCTTTCTCGTTATAGCTCCGATATTGTATTTCTGATCGAAATTTTTTGTAGTGATAAGTTTGCTTCTGATCTTTTTTTCTTTTAAGTCTTGGTAACGCCTTTTCGTGGTTGTTGAAATTAACTTGAAACAATGTCTTTTACTTTGTTTGTTCAGGTTTTCGATAGCCTGAGCAACTAGACCACTTACTTGTATATCTTTAGTTGTAGCATATGGTGGGCAGTGATAAGCGCTAACTCGAATAATTTGTCCTAAGGTGGAGAGAGCTTGTTGAATATAATAAAATAAATTATTTTCATACGGAGATTATCGATAAGAAGAGCTCTTTATGTTAGTAAATTGTCTACTTGAAAAGGGGGTTCTTAACAAAAAGTTAACTACTTTAAAAATCTGTTACGTAGCTTGAGCATCGGATCTTCAATAAGTAAATTGGACATAAGAGCAGCGATGTAAATGATTAGCATAGTGAAGATGAAGTGGAGTAGTCCTGGCCCATTTGTAATCCCAGTCTTGCTAAGAATAACATCAACCACGTAGAAGCATGGAAAATGAACGAGATAGAGAGGGTATGATAATTTTGCAAAATGAACTGTTACTTTATTAATTATTTTTGTAGAGTTAAATTCTTCGTGAAAGAGTGGAATAAGAAGAATTGAAAAACTTAGGGCCATCGCCGAAAAAGAAAAACTCATTGAAGCAAAGCTGTAGCGATCAGCAGAAAAAATAAATGAATAAACGAGAAGAGCGATTCCAATGGAGTAGAATAACATCTTGTACTCTTTTAGTCTTGCCCACATTTTTGGATGAAAGACTCTAATACTTGCAAGAGTTACCCCGAAGAGAAGACCATCAAAACGCATATGTGTTGGAATATAAATAGCTTTCTCAAATAGATCTAATTGCTCTCTAGAAGATAAAGAAGTAAGCATTGGCATAACTTCATCAGTTTTTAGATATCGCATAATTCCTACAATAATGATAAGAATAGGCCAAACATATGTAATCTTTTTTTGCGAAATAAGCTTTAGGAGTAAAAGAGAAGATAGTGGAAAGATGAGATAGAAATGTTCTTCAACAGCAAGTGACCAAGAGACACTAAAGTTTCCAAGATCACCCACATAGTTTTGCACAAAGAAAATAAATCTCCACGGATTATAATCGCGATTCATAATGAATTCACTCTTTGCCCAAAAGAAAAAAAGGACAAGGTAGTAGAGAGGTAAAATTCTAAAGAATCTTTTAACGTAGAAGTTTCTAAACTTATTGGGACGATTACTTTTTAATTCCTTGAACCAACCTGATGCGATTAAGAAACCACTTAAGACAAAGAATAGATCAACAGTACTCCACAATCCACCAAAGAAAATCTTTGTCGCCTTTGAAACGCCTTCCATTTTATGAACATCATAGTGATAAACGACGATGAGTATCGCGGCGATAGCCCTCATAACGTCGAGGCCGATATAGTGCTTTTGGGCAGTGTTTTCCTTAATCATATTAGACTTTATCGGTATATCTATTTAATTTTATTAGAAAAAGAGACACTTCTTTAAAATTTATCTTGTGCGTAAGTTATGCGTAAGTTATGATGGTATTATGTATCAAGCGAATTGTGGATTATTTGGCATATCAGATGACTATATTGAGAAGTACCAGTCTCTCGATGAAAGACTAATTCGCAATAAGTCTTCGACATTCTTCTTTCAGGCCACTGGTGACTCCATGGAGCCGGTGGTCTTTGCTGGAGATATTCTCGTCGTTGACCGCTCCCTTTCCAGTTATCACGGTAAGATGATTATTGCCTGTCTTGATGGAGAATTCCTTTGTAAGAGGCTCATAAAAAGTCCAAGAGGAGTTATTCTACGTTCAGAAAATAAACTGCACCGGGATATTCTTATTAACGAGGAAATGGACTTTCTCGTTTGGGGAGTTGTGATTGCTCTGGCCAGAGACTTTCGAGGCCTATGAAAATGGAAAAGACGGGAAGAGTTATTGCACTTATTGACTGTAATTCATTCTTTTGCAGCTGTGAGCGACTCTTTCGCCCAGAGCTTCGTAATCGCCCGGTGGGAGTTCTTTCAAATAATGATGGATGCTTTGTTTCTCGAACAAAGGAATTAAAGGCTCTTGGTGTTGCCATGGGAGCGCCATATTTTAAAGTTAAATCCATTTGTGATAAGAATAATGTAGCGATTTTTTCTTCTAATT
>CAWUIU010000467.1:0-2608 GCA_963922285.1 uncultured Oligoflexia bacterium
AATAAGTTTCATCTAACTTTGGGCCAAGATGGGGAAGAAAACATGAAGGGATGGATATCGCTGCTAGAAGAGGAGCAAAGATTGTTGCGACAGATTCAGGTGTTGTTATCTACGCAGATAATGAACTTGGTGGATATGGAAATATCATTGTTCTAGCGCATAAAGATGGATTTTTTTCGGTTTATGCACACAACGATAAGAACTATGTCTCTAAAGGACAAAAGATTCATAAAGGGCAAGTTATTGGATCTGTAGGGAGTACAGGTCGATCAACAGGTAATCATTTACATTTTGAAATCCGTAGAGACTCTGTTGCTTATGATCCTAGAGACTTTTTCAAGCAATATATTACTCAGAACTAGCTTATTTTTTCTAAAATTTTAAAATACATCTTTGCTACATTTATTGAATCTTCTAAAGCTGTATGTGCAACTTCTCCAAAGCCAAGATGATTCATAAGTTCGGAGCCTGATTCACATTCTGGCGGAAGTTTCCCAAGATCGATAAAAGCGTAAACGACACTACTCAGATCTAATACCTGATGGTTAAAATACTTTCTCATAAATTTCCAAGATAAGTCTCTCGTTAGAAATGGAAGATCAATCGCATTCATCGACTTTCCAAAGAGTGTAATTCTTCTGTTGTCAAAGTAAGATTTTACTTCATCACTTTCAAAGTAATTGATTAACTCTTCTTTAAACTGACTGATTTCAATTCCTTGAGTATGTGCTTTTTCGATTAACTCCTTATTATGCTCAATAACCCATTCATTAAGTTTAGGTTTTAATTCTTGGAAAGATGGACATTTAACATAAAAGTGTTTTTTCAAATGCTCGGCAAAGGTTTTTGTTTCTGCACAAAATGGAATCATGGCGAACTCGATGACTAAATCGTGCTCTTCTAGTCCTGTGGCTTCAATGTCAAATGATAAGTATTTCATATATGTCCTTTCATTTATTATAGGTAATTTATATAAACTTTAGAACTGAAAAGTTTAATAAATTCACTAACGCTATACTGGCAAGCTAATTTGTCGTCATTTACAATACACTTTTCACATACTTTATTTCCGTGACAGCTGTATGCTATTGGTAAGCTTTGTTGTAACAAAAAATCAAGAAGTGATAAACTCTGTTGTTCTTCGCTGATATAGTAAGTCCCAATTAACTTATTTGACGCTTTTCCTAAAACTTCTATTTGCATACAAGATTCTTCTTTCTAGGATCGATATAGCTTGTTATAACTTTGTTTTCAGATTTAATAATATCAATATGTCCAAGTATGGGTACAAACATAGTTGCAGGCTTCTTATTTAGACGATAGTCTATTCCATAGACTTCACTAATTGTACGTTTAGGATAAAGTAAATTGATACTTCTTTTTGTGTTGATAAAATTGTATATCTCTTTTTCAGTTGTCGGTAAGCTCTTTTGACTAAGAAGATTTGCCAAAATCTGTTCAGAGTGAATTTGATCTGTTGAAACCAAAAGCATCTGTTTGCTTGCTGAAAAGCATACCGCACTATTAAGAGAGTTAATTGGTGCATATTCAGTAATTGTTGTTCTCTTGGCAATTGAGTCAAGATTAATTTTATTTGCAGAAATCATAACGAAGAATTGTTCTTTACTTTTAAAATAACCAAAAACATTTGAATGAATATCATCTACATTTCTTTCAAGGATAGGGGTTGAAGAAAATAAGTGTGGGTCGAAAGAGCAAGAAGTATCAGAATCTTTCTTAAAAAAATGATAGATTGGATTAGGTTTACCTGTCAGTTTTTTATGAAAGAGTTGAACCCTTCTTATAGGTAGAGATTCTCCATATTTTATGATCTGATTTCCTTTATAAAAAATCTTTCTTAAATCTTTGTTGTTATAGATAGTTGCTTTGTTATCTTGTAAGTATTGCTGATAATTTTTATCAATAGGTATAATTTTTTGAAAGTTATTATGAAAATGTGAAATTAGTATTCGCTGTTTTGGTCGATCAATGATCTCTTTAAATGCTGCCATTAGATTATTTGTAACTTTTTCTGGGATAAGCATGACAGACTTAAACTTCTTCTTGTTTCTTAGTAGTAAATATATTCTTGAATGAGTAGATAGTGTATCTGGACGATTATAAAGCTGCAGATATGTATATAAGAACGAAGATTCTAAAAAGCTAAACTTGTGTTTCTGTATATATTCTAAAAACAGCTTTTTTAATTGAGGATTACTTCCATATAGCTGTGAAGACCTAATTTTTTTTACACTACAAAAATTAACACTATCTCGCTTTGGGATATCCTTGGAATTTCTTTGGCTTTCTTTCTCCATCTCTCTTAAATTCTCAAAGATCGAGCAAGAATAGAGCGTAAATAGGAGAGTCAAAAGAGTTAAATTTCTCATAACTTTAAAACCGAGTCTTACACTTGAAAGTTATCATAGTCATTAAATTCGTCATCATTTTCCGAAATCAGCTCAAAGTCTCGGTCTGAATCTGAATTAAGAGCGTGTGGGCCATACTGTGGGTCGCTCTCGAGTGAGGCAAAATCTTTCTCATCCGCTTCAAGGTTGAATATAATCCAGAAGCCGTAATTATGTGGAATTGTTCGCTCAATCGAGTA
>CAWUIU010000468.1:0-2571 GCA_963922285.1 uncultured Oligoflexia bacterium
TGGTGGATGGCCAATTTGGGTTAAGGTAAAACTTGGTCTATGGCTTGTTGTTGTTATCGCTGCTCCAGTTTTAGCGAAGAGACTTACTTCTCATCGTCAAAAAGCTTACTACGGAATTTCATTCTTAGTTTTTATTGCGATCTATATGGCCGTAAATAAAATCGTTTAGTGAGTACAGAAGCACAATCCAAAGAGTGGCAAAGTTATAAAGGCCTTTGGCTGATTTCTTTGCCCTCAATTATTGCCACAATGCTTGAACCAATAAGCGCTGTCATTGATACAGCACTTGTTGGGAACTTCAATACACAAGCTCTTGCAGCTCTTGCTGTTGGAACAACTGTAATGAGTGCCTTTACATGGATGTTTAATTTTCTCATCCATGCACCCATCCAATCGATATCAGAAAAAATAAGTAATCGTGACTATCGTGGGGTAGCTTCATTATTAAAGCTATCAATCATCATTTGCTTTTTTCTAAGTATTTTACTCATTGTATTCTTATATCCTTCGAGATTTTATATTTATACTTTTATGAATATAAGAGGGGAGGTGGCGAACCTCTGCGATGAGTACTTTACGGTACGACTTCTTGGTCATTTTGCCATTCTTGGTTTTACAGTGGGCTTATCCATCCTTAGAGGTTTTGCTAAGGTGAATCTCGCTCTCTTGTTTATCGCAATTTCGGCAATCTTAAATGTAGCAATCTCTTATAGTTCGCTCTTTGTCTTTGATCTTGGCCTAACTGGAGTTGCTCTTGGGACAGTCATTGGTAATGCTCTGGGATTTGTTCTGGTTCTTTTCTATCTATTTAATTTGAAAGAACTAAAGGGGCAAATTCTGAGGGCGTCTCTTGAAAAAGATCTCGCTCTCGATTTTGGAAGCAAGTCTCTCAACGTTTTTGGCCGATCGTTTGTTCTCACAACTTGCTTTTTTATCTGTACGAAAGTTTCATCTTCAATTAGTGAAAACCATTTGGCCTCTCATCAAATTCTTCTTCAGGTTTGGCTCTTTATTTCATTTTTTACTGATGGAGTTGCGACCACTGCAAATATCATCGGTGCAAGACTATTTGGCAAAGACAATTCTGGACTTCTAAAAATTTATAAGAAAACACTTTTAATGGGCATGCAAATTGGATTAGTTTTTACTATTATGCTCTTTATTTTTAAAAGTTATTTCATTTCACTTTTTACAGTCGATCAAAAACTTATCATGATCATTAATGAAGTGTGGCCTCTCGTGGCTTTTACCCAGATTCCACTAAGCGTAGCATATGTCTATGATGGGCTTATTTTTGGAATTAATAAATTTTCTTTCCTTCGAAGACATATGACCATCGGTTTTACTATAGTATTTCTGCCGATTATTGTAACCTCATATTTACAACAAAGCCTTGTTCTCGTGTGGCTCTCGCTTGTTGGAATAGGTTTGTACCGATTACTTTCAAATTTCTATTGTATTCGCTATACTTTTAAAAATTCTTAAATTAACAAAGAACGAGACTTGCATGAGCGAACAAGGAAGCGATGGCTTCTCAAAAGATTATTGGGACTTAAATTATTCTGAGCCAGATGATATGGATGGCATTGGCAATGCAGAAGTTCATGTCGCTTATATGAAGAATCTTTTTGCAATCGAATACATTGACATCAGTAGTGTCATTGATTTTGGCTTTGGGTTAGGTCATTTATTTGAAAGAACACTGAAAGAATTTATACCTTATAAGGCCTATGGAATTGAGCCAAGTAAACACGCTTTTGATATTGTTAATGATCGCGATATAAGACCAGTTGCTAGTACAAAACTCAAACTACAACAAATTGATTTAAAGTCTTGGTGTGAGAGAGAGAAGAATACGAAGAAGCGATTTGATTTAGGCCTATGTACTTCAGTCTTTCAGTACCTCAGTGATGAAGAGATTGAATTTTGTCTAGAAGTTATGTCCCATAAAGTTAAGTATCTCTACTTTTCTGTTCCGACAAACGTAGAGTTAAATCGTCAGGTAGAAGAACTCGAATTTGAAGATACTTTTGCGATAAAACGATCACGTTCAAAGTATCAAAAGATGATAAAAAAGCATTTTACCTTTGTTTCTAGTCGTTTGCTAGAAAGTAAGGTATATTTTGATGATAGAAATACAAGTTTTACAGATTTACTGTTTAGATTCTAAGGAGAAAAAGAATGTCAGCATGTGCATGTGGAAGTAATAACGATTTTAATAAATGTTGTGAACCAATTATTAAAGGACAAACTCCTGCTCCGACAGCTGCCTCATTAATGAGAGCAAGATACACAGCTTACACAACTGGTGATATTGATTTTATTATTGAATCAACACATCCAAATCACCGTGAAGATATGAACCGAGAAGAAATTGAAGCTTGGTCAAAGAACTCGAATTGGACTGGTCTTGAAATCGCTGATACGGCAGAGGGAACAGAAGCAGATGATTGGGGAATGGTTGAGTTTAAGGCAAACTTCGAAATCAATGGTGAGAATCTCTCTCATCATGAAAGAAGTGAGTTTTACAAAGTTGATGGCAACTGGTTCTTTGTCGATGGTGAGCCGGTC
>CAWUIU010000469.1:0-2563 GCA_963922285.1 uncultured Oligoflexia bacterium
GAAATTGCTCATAACGTGAAAGTTTCTTAAGAGCGTGCTTACACTTGTCTTTATGAAGACCTGAAATGACGTAATTGAAGGATTGAACATTTCCTTCACTTTCGACTTTAGAGTTTCGATAGATACTATCGCTTGAGATGCGCGTTAAAATTTTTTTTGAAATTTCTTTTTCTGGGTATAAGCGCTCAAAATTTTTAGCCTTGGCCCCAAGAGAAATTATTGTAATTATAATAAGATAACGCATCGTCTCTTTCCAGTGGTTTAAGATCTCACTATCATTTTAAGTTATTATATGACTTTTCATATAATGACACACAATTTACGACAGGGGAATTCAAAGCATGGGACGCATTGAGTCAGTCAAGAGAAAGGGGAAGGCCAAAGACGCAGAGATCGAAAGTAAAGATCAGCGATGGCATTGCCGTAACCGTATCACGCTCGTTTTTGGAAGTAACGATGTTGAGGATTTAGAGACTTATACTTATGGTGAGCACGAAGTAAAATTCGGAACAGTTAAATTTCACCAGGCAAAATCAAAAGCAATTGAAGAAATTCTCGATAACTGTATCGACGAATTCTACCGAGGGCACGTTACAGAGGTCCATACCGTTTTGTCTGAAGATGGAAAGACGGTAAGTGTTGAGGATAATGGAATTGGTTTTCTAACAACAAAAATACCTCAGGTATATTCTGAATTTAGAACAGGGTCAAAGTTCAAGGATGAAGAAACTGATAAGAAGGGTTTTCTCCATCGAACACTTGGCCAAAATGGTCTCGGGGCAGCAGCTACGTGTTTAACCAGTGATGAATTTAAGGTCACCGTTAGACATTACAATTCGAAAAAGGAGCAGACGGTTACTTTTATCGATGGTGCTTTAAAAGTTAAAAAAGGTAAAACAAAGACCTTTAAAGGCCACTCCGGGGTAAAAGTTACTCTGACCCTATCTAAAGAAGTATATAAAGATAATGTTATAGATGCAGATCTTTTAAAGAAGAGAATTATTGATCTGGCTTATAATAATCCAGGTCTCGCTTTCTATTTTAATGGTGAAAAGTTTCACTATCAAAAAGGTCTTTTTGAATTATCACAAAGAATAGATGAAAAGCATGCACAACACTTTGGGGATCATGTTTATGTTTATGAATCAGTTAATACTAAGAAGAAAAAGGTAAAGGGAAAAATTGATCTTTCACTGTCTCTTAATATGCATTTAGGTAGTGAGGAACGTGAGAGATACATCTCATTTGTTAACTCTACTCCTACTTATGATGGTGGATACCACCACGATCGGATTCGAAGAATCTTTATTAATAAGCTAAAAGATAAACTTGAGAGAACTGCTAAAAAGGAAAAGGTTGCGATTACTGACAATGACGTTCTTATGGGACTAACTTTTATTGTTGGTATAACAATGCCTAATCCAAGATTTGAATCACAAACCAAGAGAAAGCTTGTCCGTGACTCTTTCTTAGAAAAAGGTATTGAAGAGTTTATGAATAAGAATATCGATAAATTCTTTAGAAAGAATAAAGAGTATCTCGATGTGGTTATTGAAAGAGCAAAGTCTCGTCATAAGTTTCAAGACCTAAAAGATGCGGCAAAAAAAGCGCGTAAGCAAAAAAGACAACGAGTTGAAAAGCTTCTCGATGCTAACGAAAGAAAGAGACGTGATCTATGTTCTCTCTTTATTTGTGAAGGGGACTCAGCGATTGGTGGTCTAAGGTCTGCGAGGAATAAGCTCTATCAAGGTGGTATTGCTCTTCGTGGTAAGCCAATGAACGTTGCCCAGGCCGGAATTAAAGATATTCTTAATAACCAGGAATTTTTAGATATTATGGCCAGTGTTGGTCTTGGACTTGGTCAAGAAATTGATCCCGCTAAATTACGTTATTCAAGTATTGTCTTTCTCGCTGACTCTGATGTTGACGGTGGACACATTAACACTCTTTTAACAAACTTCTTCTTTCAATTTTTCCCAGAATTATTTGAAATGGGTGCTATTCAAATTGCGAAAGCTCCACTTTTTGAAGTTGTAACGGATAAGAAAACTCACTTCTTTGAAAGTGATAAAGAGTTAGATACTTTTAAAAATGGTACGAAAGAAAGAATAAGAGAAATTCATCGAAATAAAGGACTTGGTGAAATGTCACCTGAAGCCTGGAAGTATGTTCTTTCAAAAGAAACTTATACTAAGATCACAGCCGAGGATGCAGCTAAAGCAAAAGAGATGTTAAATATCTGTTTTGGTAAGGATACAAACCTTAGAAAAGAACTTCTCATGGATGCGGATGATGAGTACGCAGATGTTACAAGAGGAAAGACTGACAGCGAGAAGTCGAGCTCAAATACGAGAAGTACAAAAACTGTTGCTGCAACAACAACTAAAAAGGCAGCGAAAAAGGTTACAAAGAAAGTAGCTAAGAAAGTAGCTAAGAAAGCAACTAAAAAAGTAGCTAATAAGACAACTAAAAAAAAAGCTTATAATAAAAAAGCTAAAAAAAAAGAAAATAAGAATAAAGAAAATAATAAATAAAATTATAATGATAAAAATTAATAAAATAA
>CAWUIU010000470.1:0-2543 GCA_963922285.1 uncultured Oligoflexia bacterium
TTTTCTAAATAGACGATTTAGGCCAGCAACATGTTGATTCTCTCGGTAACCGTACTTTTTTACTGATCTTTTTACTAAGTGACCAAAGGCAGGAATCCTCGACACCTCGGCTCCAAGGATATAACGACGCTCTTTATCCACCGCCAGACTAACAGACAAGGGTTTCATTTTTGTATGCTCAAGAGTTATAAGATCATCAAATTGCATCTTTTCCACTTTAGAGTTTTCAAGCGCTTTCATGAAACTCTCTTGTCTTTTTCGTGACTTTTTTGCGAGATATTCGACCTTTTTCAGAACTGTCTTATAATTTATATTCAAAACGATAGAACATCTTCTCATTGAATTTCCTGAGCTAAGTAAATTATAAAGCAAATAATTTACTCTTCTTTTCTTTTGTCGATATTCAAGCGTATGAGTTGTTTTTGAAAATCTTTTTCCACAAGTTTTACATCTAAACCTTTGAATTAAGCGTGAATCATTCTTTCTTTCAAAGGTTCCATCTCTTATTACAAGTTTGTTTTTTGAATGAGAATTACAGTTAGTTTCTGGGCAGTGATAAATCATATATGTAAAATGTCATACACATTGCTTTAAGTTAATTATTAACAACAATTTAGAAGGGAAATTTCATTTTTGAAATACTAATTAACACCAATTTAATGGACCAGTTTGAAAGAATTACTGCACACAAGAGTCTTCAACAAGATCGCGATGTCCATCAATAAACACTTCTCGATCTGCTTCTGAATTAAAATACTCATTGAGCTCATCTTCATTGTTAGCGATTTCGTTCTTTATCTTCTCAATTGCTTTGCTATTCTTTTCGCCAAACTCTGTCCCTTCGCTCACATAAACAAGCAGCTTAAGTCCCTCAAAGAGAATCGGTCCCTGATCAAATAAGGTGCCTGGATTTGCCAAACACAAGAAGTCCGTTGGCTCTTTAACCTTATCAACAGGAATTGCCTTCTTAATAGATGAAAGAATCAAGAACCCAGACAGTAAACCTAATTGTTTCTGTGAATTATCATATAATCTCTCACCCTCTTGTGAGCCATCCATTATTTCTTTTAGTTTTGCAGATGCCATTCTCACATATTCTAATCTATCTGGATCAAAAGTAGGTACTTTTGAAATAACGTTTACTGATTGAAAAAGTGCGAGTGCTGCTTTGAGATAGCGCTTATTATCCACTCTTTCTTTCTTATCTTTAATTATATCTTCGATTTCCCAAACAATTTTATTCTTTAAGAAATCTTGCCCCAAAGAAAGTTCAGGCCCTTCAGGACATAAATCTCGTTCTCCATAACCCGAAATGTCTTCAATGATAACTGTTTTAGAATCGAAATGCTCAAAAGAGCCTTTAAAGTCATACTCTGCTAATTTAATCTCATAGTAGTAACTACAATAAAGGTTGTAATTCTTGTAAATAATATTGCCCTCAGAATCATGCATGGTATAACCATTTTCATCTAGCATGTGCTCATGACCATAAGGCTCATTCCAGGATCTTCCATACCTATCAAAATCAGTTTCAACCTCATACTTATACTTAATCTCACTAGCCTCAGTAGACTTTATCTCATCAAGAAACTTTTTTAAGTCTTCTATACTACTTGGCTCTTTAGAGTTTCCTAGTAAAGTATCCTCAACACCAGTTCTTGTTCGATCGTTATACTCTTCAATTTGACTCCACTCAGTAAGTGCAAACTCAAAGAGTTCCATTTTTACAATTGGAAAGAGAGAGTAGATATCAACACCGGCTTTAAGAGCATAGTATTGAGCCTCATAGTATGCAACAAGAGCAGAGTCAGGATTTTCAGCTTTAGCCTTACCAATAAGCTCTTCTGCCTTGTCGAGGTTTTTAGCATTTAATTCGGTTACGATGTCGGAGTTGAGACTTGAAGAAGTGGATTGCTCATCATGAACCCCACCACAGGAAGTCAAAAACAACATAAGTGTTATTAGAATTATTTTTCTCAGTCTCATACTCTCTATAGAAGCAAAAGCTAGGCCAAAAAACCTAATGATTTTAGGATATTATGGAGAAATATCAGGATTTTTATTAAACAGGTGGATTGTATTTATACACTTCGCAGCAATTCTAAATCTTTTCAATTAATGAAAAGATTGTTATAAAATTTCGATTAGTTAGTTAAAAAGGATAAATTATGACAACAACCTTAATGGTTATTCACGCGGTTATTTCAGTATTACTGATTGTTTCTGTTCTACTTCAATTTGGTAAAGGTGCAGAAGCAGGTCTTTTCTCTCAAGCAGATTCAGTTATGACTGGAGCTCAACAAGGAAATATCCTAAGTAAAATTACGACTTTTCTAACGATTCTCTTCCTAGGTAACTGTATTCTTCTAGCAAAAATGCAATCAGGTAAAGAAACGAAATCTATTTTAGATGGAGAAACGCCAATCGCAGCTCCACTAAGTAGTGACTCAGCTGCTCAAAAAGCAACAGCTCCTGCAGCCGAAGCTCCAAAAGCACAAGAGGCTGAAAAAGTAAGCGAGCCAAAGGCAATAGAAGCAAAGAAA
>CAWUIU010000471.1:0-2536 GCA_963922285.1 uncultured Oligoflexia bacterium
ATATCACTTACTTCTTCTTTAAAATATCTAAATCTTTCATGAGAAATGAGGAAACTTAGAAGAATACCCTCAAAAAATGAAAACAAGAATAAGGAAATTATAATAACCAGGTAATCATTTGGCCTTAGAGATAGATTTTCGCCAGAAATCTTATCAAAGTAACAGTATAAAGAGGCTAGTGTCGGGATAATTCCATATAGTAAACAATATAAAATTAACTCCCATCCGTTGGTTTTTCGATAGTCGGTACTTCTAAAGAAGTTAATTGTTTTTTGAACAATAAATCCTGAACAGGCAATGATTAATGCTAAAGGAGTCATTTATTTGTTAACAATTTTCAGTTAGTTTAATATCACGTTTTATTGAGTTTAAGATTTCTTCAGAAGAGGCTTTAAGTCTAGCACCAGATTTCGTGTAGATAACGTTTTTCTTGGTCTGAGAAACTTTTTTCTTAAACTTCTTCTTTTTTCTGAGATTATCTAATAGCACAGCCATTCTCTCCTTAACCTATTATCGGCAAAGTTATTAAACAAATCAAGGAAATGCAAATATTATCTTTTTAAGGATAAATAACTGTTTGAATTTATTTAAAGTATCAATTACTAGATTTCAATTTTTGAAAGGCCTCTATTCTTTTAAAGGTTCAAGCATAGCCTGAACTTTTTCAACTGTATCAGAAATAACTTTATTGAGTTCACCATCGACCACTGTTGCAGCAGAGTGATTATGACCGCCACCACCAAGTGCTTGGGCCATAATTCCCACGTCGATTGATTGATTTGCAGAGCGAAATGATATTTTCACTTTATGATCAATTTGTCTGAACATGAGGGCGACTTTGATATTATCGAGAATTAGAAGGTGATTAATAAAGCCATGAACGTCTTCCACATCACATTCATATTTTTCAATACTCTCTTCAGTTAGAGAAATCCAGGCAACTTCTTCATCACTACTAGTTTGAGCAGAAGTTAGAACTTCACCAAGAAGCTTCATATAGGTTACTTTCTTTGTACCATTAATTCGGTTGAAAGCTTGTGGTGGTTTTACTCCGGCTTCAAGAAGTCTTGAAATTACTTTATGTGTATTAGCAGTAACTGTAGGGTAGCGAAAACTACTCGTATCAATAATGATTGAAGTATAGAGAGCCTGCGCCATCTTTTCATTGATTGTAATTCCCATTTCCGTAATGAGATCTGCTACTAATTCTCCTGTGGCTGCCTTTTTAATATCTACACAGTGAATTGCCGCCAGTTCAGGTGGACATGGATGATGATCAATGAAGAGTAAGTTTGATGACCTTAGAACGAGTTCTTGTACACGAGAGCCAATTCTTGGCAATGAGTTTGTATCAGTCACAATGAGAAGGTCAATTTTCCCCATTGCTTTTCCGGCTTCATCAAATGATTTTACGACGTCATCAGGGTCGAGGTATCGATATCTTTCATTTAGTTTTTCTTCATTGACGCAAATAGCATTTTTACCTTTTGCTTGTAGGGCCATGCACAGAGCAACCTCACTACCGATTCCATCAGCATCTGGATAGATGTGAGTGGTGATAACGATATTTTGTGCTTTTTCAACACTGTCTAAAAATCTCTGGGTAACCTTGTCCATGCTTTCCTTAACCAACCTTCTTAGTCGGGATCTTTTCGATATTCGATATTTTAGATACTATTCTATCATGAGTTTAGATGGAGAACATAAAATTCTTGCCAGCCTTACAGGAATTAAAAAATCTTTTTATGAAAAAGAGGTTTTAAAAGGTGTTGATGTCACAATACGTGATAAGGAAGTCCATGGCTTTCTTGGGATCAACGGAGCGGGCAAGTCAACTTTAATGAATATTCTCTTAGGTGACATTGAGAAGAGCGAAGGTCGTATTATTTTCGATCAGGACCTCTCTATTGGTTATCTTCCAGAGAAACCAGCTCTTTATGAACAGATGAGAGTCAGTGAGTATCTACAATTTACTCATGATATTTACAGTGACACTAGTGAGTTTAATTTAGATGAGCTTATTCGAATCTGTCAGCTTGAAGAAGTGAAGAATCAGTTTATAAGATCTTTGTCTAAAGGTTATCGACAAAGAGTAGGGCTAGCTGCTGCAATCTGCTATTCTCCAAAGTTACTTGTTCTGGATGAACCATTTTCTGGTCTCGATCCTCATGCTGTTATTGCTCTCAAAGAACTTATTTTTAAGTTAAGTGAAGAGCATTCGATTTTTGTCTCATCTCATCAGCTTTCTGAGCTTTCGCAGATTTGTACAAGAATTTCAGTTCTTCATGAAGGCAAGGTCGTAAAGACTGGATTGATTGATGATGTTTTAAGAGATCTTGAGGGAAAGGTGTCTATTGAAGTAGAATTTGAAAAAATTGATCATCTCTTTCTTGTTCAGCTTAAAGAGGATTTAGGCTGTGTCTATGAGGTCAATCAAAATAAGGCCCTCTTCCATTTTGAAAAGGATAGAGAGGCTAAAGTAACGTTGTCTAAGTACTTCTTAGATCATCGTATTGTTGTTCTTTCACAAAAAGAA
>CAWUIU010000472.1:0-2533 GCA_963922285.1 uncultured Oligoflexia bacterium
TCTGTTCAAGGAGTGACTCGGACGACTTGTTTGCTTCAGCCATTGTAGGGTAGGTATGAATTGTTCCAAGAATCGAGTTAAGGCCAAAACCATTTTTCATAGCTGCAATAAATTCGATGATTATATCTGAAGCATGGTTCCCGACAATCGTAGCTCCTAAAATTTTATCTGTTCCTGGCTTTGTTAGAACTTTTACAAAACCATGATCTTCGCTATCCGCTATAGCTCTGTCCAGATCATCAATCCCATATTTTGTTATTTCGTAAGGGACACCTTCTTTTTTACAGGCTTCTTCATTTTTTCCAACCGTCGCAACTTCAGGATCAGTATAAGTTGCCCACGGAATAACACTATAATCCACTCTGAATTTTTTGAAGCGACCAAAAAGACCATTTATAGCACAGTACCAAGCTTCATGAGCAGCAGTATGTGTAAGTTGAAATGTTCCAGCAACATCACCACATGCAAAAATATTTGGAAAGTTAGTTTGCAGATAATCATTAGTATCTACAGTTTCATTTTGTCTAAGCTCGACTCCGATATCTTCAAGTCCAAATCCTTTTGTGTTAGCTCTTCTCCCAACAGCAACAAGTACTTTGTCGTATTCAATCTCAATGTCAATTCCATTGTGTTCAGCAATAAGGATTTTCTTACCATTTATATTCTTAAATTCCTTTGCTCTGTGACTAACTAGTACATTGACACCTTCATCTTCTAGTTTTTTTGTAATGTATTCTGAGACATCAGGATCTTCTTTAATCATTATTCGAGGTGCCATTTCAATAACACTAACCTGAGAACCAAATCGACTAAAGCTTTGAGCCATCTCTAGGCCAATAGGACCTCCTCCTAAGACAATAAACTTCTCAGGAAGCACTCTGATGTCCCATAAATTATCACTTACGAGACAGTCTGCTTCTTCAATTCCTGGAATAGGTGGTACAAATGGTCTTGCGCCAGTCGCAATAGTGATATTCTTTGTTGTGATTACTTTTCCATTTACCTCAATTTCCCATGGTGAGATAATCTTGGCTTTTCCTGTAATGCAATCGACACCTAATCCAGTATATCTTTCGACTGAATCATGTGGCTCAACTTTTGCGATAACATTTTGAACTCTTTCCATAACTTCAGCAAAGTTTAAAGTAAGATCTATTTTGTCGATACCGTATTTCTTTGAGTTCTTCGCTAGATGCATGAGCTTGGCTGATTTGATAAGAGCCTTAGAGGGGACACAGCCTGTATTGAGACAGTCTCCACCCATCTTATGCTTTTCTATCAATGCAACTTTTGCATTGGTAACAGCACCTATGTAACTAGTTACTAGTCCCGCTGCTCCTCCGCCAATTGCAACCATATTGTAATCAAATGATGTAGGTTTTTTAAAGTTTTTGTAAACTTTCTTTCTCTTAAAGAAATTTATAATAGCTTTAGCAATAAAAGGAATAAAGGCTAAAGCAGTAAATGAGAGAAGTAGTTTTGGAGATGCAATAGATCTTAAACTATCAATTTTTGCAAGCTCTACTCCTGCATTAACATAAACAATAGTACCTAAAAGCATTCCTAATTGAGAAGTGAAAAAATAGGTAGATATTTTAATTGGTGTTAATCCCATGACAAGGTTTATGAGGAAAAATGGAAAAACAGGTAGAAGTCTTAATGTTAAAAGATAAAATGCACCCTCTCTTTCAACTCCAGAGTTAATCGTTTTCAATTTTTCTCCATACTTTTCTTGTACCCAATCTTTTAAAATAAAACGAGAAATAAGAAAGGCTAGAGTTGCACCAATTGTACTTGCAAATGAAACGATAAATAATCCTTTTCCCAGACCAAAAATTGCCCCAGCTAGAAGAGTTAATATCGTTGCACCTGGAAGAGATAGTGCTGTTGCCGTAATATAGATTCCAAAGTATGCAAGAGTAGTTTGTAAAGTATTCGTTTGATAATATTCTTGAAATTTACTCTGATTCTCCTTTATTGATTCTAGGGTTAAATACGACCCAAGATTGAACTTAAAAAATACAAGAATAATAATTGCGATAAATGATATTAATAAGATTTTAGGTAATAGTTTTTTCATAATACGTCCCAAGTAAATATACTATTAAGTGTATTATGAATGAGAAAAGTTACAAGGGGTTATAATCGATTTGTTCCTTTTTTATCTCCAATGTAAGAAAAACGCTCCACCAATTGGCCATTTGATTCGACCTCGGAAAAAAACTCTTTGAGTGGACGAACCCATAAATGAGAAAGTTCATTTTCATACATACATTGATAGAGAATAAGGTCTTCGAGATTGTCACTATGTTTCACAATATCAATGAGACGATAATTATTTCCTTTATAATGCCTATATAATCCGTCTTTTACAATTTTCATAATTACTTTTTTATATCTTCACTGTGAATGAGTGATGCTGAGTTAATACAGTAGCGCAATCCTGTAGGTTGAGGACCATCACTAAAAAGGTGTCCAAGGTGTGCTCCACATCGATTACATGATACTTCAGTTCTTAACATTCCAAATTTCC
>CAWUIU010000473.1:0-2529 GCA_963922285.1 uncultured Oligoflexia bacterium
CATTATAAAAGAACCTATAAAGAAGCTCTTAAAAGGCAAATTGCAATGGGGACTTATGACCCAGCAAACCCAATCATTGTTCCTAATCGTGCAGATATGCGTTATCGAAGCTCTGATACAAAAATTGAATTTGAAAACTCTGCAGTTGTTATTTATATGATGGATGTTTCAGGTTCAATGGGTGATGAGCAGAAAGAAATTGTACGTACTGAATCATTTTGGATAAATCTATGGCTAAAGTCTCAATATAAAGATATTGAAATTCGTTATATCATTCATGATGCCACGGCAAAAGAGGTTGATGAACATACTTTCTTTAGAACGAGGGAAAGTGGTGGAACGTTAATTTCTTCCGCATTTAAATTATGCCGAGAAATTATAGAGGAAGATTATAACTCCAGTGAATGGAATATTTATCCATTTCATTTTTCAGATGGTGACAACTGGTCGATGGAGGATACATCTCTTTGTCTTGATATTTTAAAAAATGATATTATTCCGCATACCAATGTCTTTTGTTATGGACAAGTAGAGAGTCGTTATGGGTCAGGTCAATTCTATAAAGACCTTTCAGGTACATTTGGCGAAGAACATGATGATGTGATTCTAAGTAAAATTAAGAATAAAGAAGCTATTCTAGGTTCGATAAAGGAATTTTTAGGGAAAGGTAAGTAGTAGTGGTAATGGAAAGAACGAAGCCTCTTACAGGTGAATTAGCAATATTAAGAGATGAAATACTCGGTTATGCTGAGGATTATGGACTTACATTCTATCCTGTTGTCTTCGAAGTTTGTAACTATGATACAGTATGTATCTTAGCCGCAAATGGTGGTTTTCCTAATCGTTATCCTCATTGGCGCTTTGGAATGGAGTACGACCAGTTAACAAAGGGTAATACTTATGGTTTTCAAAAGATTTATGAGCTTGTCATTAACACTGACCCTTGTTATGCATATCTTCTAAGTTCAAATCGCTATGTTGATCAAAAACTAGTTATGGCGCATGTTTATGGCCATGCTGACTTTTTTAAGAATAATGCTTGGTTCTCATCAACGAATCGAAAAATGATGGATGTTATGGCCAATAATGGAACAAAGATTCGTCGATATATGGATAAGTATGGACAGGATAGGGTCGAACAATTTATTGATACTGTTTTATCTTTTGAGAACCTTATAGATGTTCTTGAATTGGTTAAGCCTGAAGGCAAAATTGCTGGTGTTCAAGAGGAAGTTGAAATAAAGGATGATCGATCACAAGCATTAAAATCTTTTATGAGATCTAATCTAGGCAAGGATAAGGATAAAACTCTAGTCACAAAGGAAGAAAATCCTCTAGATAAAATAGATGAACAAATTCGTGGTACAAAAGACATCATGAAGTTTTTGATGGACTATGCTCCAATTGAAGAGTGGGAAGCAGATATAATTGGTCTTTTAAGAGAAGAAGCTTACTACTTCCTTCCACAAAGAATCACAAAAATTATGAACGAAGGTTGGGCAAGTTACTGGCACTCAAAGATTCTTACTAATAAGGCGCTGAGGTCGAGTGAAATATTTGATTATGCGGATGTTCACTCTGGAGTTATGTCTATGAGTCAACAGAGTATCAATCCTTATCGTATTGGCATTGAGCTCTTTAGAGATATTGAATATCGTTGGGATACAGGTAAATTCGGTAAAGAATATGTAGAGTGCCAAAATATGTATGAAAAAGAGAATTGGAATCGTGAGACAAATTTAGGTCGCAATAAAATATTCGAAGTTAGAAAGTCACATAATGATATTACATTTATCGATGAGTTCTTTACTCGGGACTTTTGTGAACGAATGCAATTATTTACTTATAAGTATAATCCTAGAACTGGGCGCAAGGAGATTGAGACTCGTGACTTTGAGGCGATTAAGCAGAAGCTCTTATTACAGCTAACTAATTTTGGACAACCTGTTATTGAAGTAGAATCTGCTAATTATAAAAACCGAGGAGAGTTACTCCTTAGGCATGTTCATCAAGGTGTTGATCTTGATATGGGTCAAGCATCTGATACACTCAAGAATATGCATAAAGTTTGGAAGAGGTCTGTTTCAATAGCAACTATCGTAGAAAATTCAGAAAAAGTTATTACATTTGACGGTAAAGAGATTAAAGAGTTTACTAACAACAAGTAATTAGAAATCAATATCTTACATTGACCTCGTATAATATTTAGGTGAAAATACTTTCTAATATTAATCATCATTAGATGTTCATGGAAGATAGATAAATATGAGAAAAGTCCTTTCTTTTTTTAAAATCATTTGTATTTTATGTTTTATAGTAAATTTCTCTCATGCTGAAAATAGAGCAAAGGTAATTAAACTTAAAGGGAGAGTTACAAAACTTTTACCAGGTTCCGTGAAAGCTCGCTATGTTCGTTTTGGTGATATCATTCCCCAAGATACTTCAATCGTAACGAGAAAAAGAAGTTATCTAGTTCTTCAGTTAACGGATGGATCTAAAATAACGATTGGTCCAAAAAGTAAGATGGTA
>CAWUIU010000474.1:0-2524 GCA_963922285.1 uncultured Oligoflexia bacterium
AAGACTATGAAGGTAATGAGCAACTTGACGATTAGGTGTTCCATCTTTTATTGAGTTAAAAGCATCTTTATTAGGGTCTAAGATTATCTGGATTGGGTTGTTATGACGTTTAGGATCATGGGATTTCTCTTTTAACGCCTCTACAATCTCTAGGTCAGAAAGATAGAACATTTGAATTCTGATAACATCATCTGATGTTGCTTCATTTATGAGTCTTAAAACCTCTGTTTTAACTTTCCCCTCCGTGACAAACTTTGTTCTAACTTGCTTTTCTTTCTGTCCTTTGTCTAGCTCATCAATGTTTACGATTGGTAGATTTTCAGTAAAGTATTTTCCAAGTTTTCTATATGAGCTCGATGGTAGACCAAATTTTTTACGTGTCTCATCACTTAAATAAGCGTATTTGTTTGCGCCAAAGTCAAGGGGTCTACTACCTTCAAGTTTTAAACTATGAATAACATCTTGTCTGAGAATCTCGTAAATATACTTTGCGAGATCTCCCTTTACAGTTAATGAGGTATTCGTACTGTCATCACTAGCGTTATGGGGATTTGCTGAGGTCACAAGTGTTTCATATTTTGTTGACCCATCGATATCGGTGACAAGAATCTTTCGATGGTTTGCTTTCATAAGTGAGGCACCAAAAGCAATGTGGAGATCATACTTTTCTCCATCAAGTTCACTCTTTGACACATTGATTGCAGAGTTAATTGCATTAAGAGATGCCCCATAGAAACCAAAGGTAAGATGATCTAGAATTCTATTTGTATGTGCTAACCCTTCTACAAATTTGTCTCGATTAGCACTTTTACTATAAAGGAGATCAGAATAGTAGACATCTATTCCATTTTCTTTAAACTGTTTCACTTTAGGTGAAACTCGCCTCGCATATCCTCGATGAAGAGGATCGAGAATAAGTGTAATGTTAATATCAGGATTATCTTTCTTTTTTTGTATGAGTTTCGTGGTTAATTCTTCAACAATTCGACTTTCTGGAGTTCCGTTACTATACATATTATCAAAGAGAAAGAAACTGGCGATAATTTGTTTCTTTGCACTATCAATCATTTGAAAAGCTTTAGGAAAAATTCCCTTTGTACGAATTCTCTTATTCTTTAAAATATCCCAACCATTATATGTTGCCTGAAAATCAACAGCATCCTCATCAACATAGAACCAACCAGAATCAACTGAAAGTCTTAAGTCTTTCTTCTGACCTGTTACTTTTTGCATTGCTTCTCTGTTTACTCTAGTTCTCTCAACTGAAGTCATTTTACTTACTGGTTTTGCCATAGTTTGCGAAATACCTAAGCTTAATGAGGTGAGTAATATGATGTTCATCATTGTTTGATGATCTTGCTTCATGAATGCTCCAGTTAGAATTGTATTTTCTTATCTCATGAAGTGCTTTCAGATGGTAGTGTCTCTGAATTCATTTCATTTTAAAAGCTTAGACTGTCCAAACTTTTGACACTTTCTCTGTAATTGTTGTTTTTCTGTTATATATTTTTTGAATTTTTACTATTTATATTTACTCTCTGCCATAACCTTTTAAGCGCTAAACCTACTGGTGATAGACCTGCTGTGAAAATCAAAATGCCTTCAAAAGTATATACAGCGATGTCAATTTTATGTCAGTGTAGTGGTCCTTTCTATCAAAGAGTAATTAATCTTGATTAAACTTATGGTCTGACAGTAAATTAGTTATAAAAAAAGCCTCCGACTGAAGGCTTTAATATTTTATAAAAGAATATTTTCACCATATTTATCGACGTAATCTTCTTCACCCAGCTCGATGATTCTAATTGCTTCTTCTCTTCCGTATAGGCCCGTGATTTCGATCTTTGCTTTTTCACCTTCCGCAGGTATTTGTTTATATGTTAAGAAGTAGTGCTTAAGTTGTCTTAGGATTGACTCCGGACATTCAGAGATATCAGTCATATGACCATAAATTGCATCGTCTTTTAGAACTGCGACGATCTTATCATCAACTTCTCCACCATCAAGCATCCTAAAACCACCAATTGGTACACAGTTAACAAGAATGTCTCCATGAGTGATCGATTTTTCAGTAAGAACACAAATATCGATTGGGTCCGCATCACCAAAAAGACCATCTCTTCCAGTTTGCTTCATTGTGTATTTTGCAGACTTTTCAGCTGAATAAGTTCTTGGAATTAGTCCATATAGAGCCGGCACAATATTAGAGAACTTTTGAGGACGATCTACTTTTAGATATCCTGTCTCTTTATCAATTTCATATTTAACGCGGTCAGTAGGGACGATTTCAATATAAGAGTTAAGTTCGAGAGCTTCTTTGTTCTCCCAGCACTTAACGCCGTGCCATGGATTTGGTTTAAACATTTGTTTTGCAAGTTTCATAAAGTCAGCAAGTTGAGTATCTGTCATTACTTTTCCTTCGATTCTAAAATAATACTTTAAATTTTCATGCAACTTAACATAAAATATTCACATATTGAAGATCATTTCAAGTTTATGGAGGTCCTTATGGACATAAAGTCAC
>CAWUIU010000475.1:0-2524 GCA_963922285.1 uncultured Oligoflexia bacterium
AAAAAAAACCTCACCTTTTTCTCTTTGGAAGGGCATATGGCTATTATGATAAAGATGAAAATAAATGGTTTTATGGAGATATTAACCTCCAAGAGAAAGTCAATCTACCTTGGATGGGCTTTGAACTTAGCATAACAAAACATGGGGATCGCGAAGCTCCTCTTTCGATTCCAGAAAAGGTGCTACCAATACAACAAAATGGTGAACTGGTTGTTGGTTCTCTAAAAGCAGCGAAACTAAAAATTAAAGGTGAAGATTATTGGGTAACAAATGAAAGACCTCTAAATCTCATGATTGATGGTGTTGAAACAAGAATCTACTTAACAAAGAAATCTCATAACCTGCCATTTGAACTCACTCTCAATAAATTTAAAATGGATAAAGATCCGGGAACCAACAATCCGGCTAGTTATGAAAGCTTCGTCAATTTATTTAAAGAAGACGGAAATGAAAACCATCACATATTTATGAATAATCCTCTTAAATATGATGGTTTCACTTTCTATCAAGCATCATACTCACAAGACCCAGAAACTGGTCAGTATAGCTCAACTTTAAGTGTAAACGTCGATCAAGGAAGACCTATAAAATATCTAGGATCACTCTTTTTAGTCTTTGGTGCTTGGTGGCACTATCTACTTAATCGTCGAACAAAAAAGAAGGGTAAAGATCTATTAGGGTTAAAGGAAGAAGAATGAAATTTTTATTAATTACATTATTTACTCTACTCTCATTTAATATTCAGGCAAATAATTACTTTTGTAATGAAAGTGTTGGAGAACTACCGATTCAAGCAGGAGGAAGGGTAAAACCATTAAGAGTCCATGCAAAAGAAGTAATTAAACATTTAACTGGAAAAAGAAAGGTAAATGGCTACTCAAGTGTTATGAGTTATTGCCTGCTTAGCGCAAGTGGTTTTGGCCTACCAAACAAACTTATCTTTGAAACTAAAATTGAACACAATAAAACAAGAGCACTTCTCAATAATAAAACAAGTTTTAACTACGACGAGTTAATTGAAGAAAAGCAAACAATTCGTCTAGCATGGCAAAAAGAAAAGATTAACAGTGGATACAAAAAAGAGCTCGGTAAATTACTGAGCAAAATTAGTCTTTACGAATCGATCTCCGGTGCACTTGACTGGACTGTCGCTCAAAATAATGGTGGTGAAGTCGCTTGGATTCCACTTCGCGATTATTTTTCTGAAGAAAAAATTGCACAAATTGCTAGAACAACTAATGAAAACCCATTTATAAAATCATTAAATAATGCGAAAAAAGAATATGATGCCGCAGGAAAGAGTATCTACAAAACAGAAATTCTTTTTGATAAAATGCAACTAACTCGTTTTTCAATGCTCTTTTGTCTCTTGGCCTTAGCAGCGATGGTACTCTTTAAAAAGACTGGTATTGCTCTAGGTCTTAGCGCTATAACAGTTATTTTACAAACAATTTATATTATTCTTAGAGTTTACATTTCAGGCAGAGCACCAATTACTAATATGTATGAGACAGTGCTTTTCTCAGGTTACGGTGGACTGGTTATTGCCATGCTTATCGCTCACTTTAAGAAAGAAAAAATCTTTGTCTTTATGGGACTTGGTTACAACTTCTGTACACTGATGATGATTAACTTTGCCGATGGCATGCTAACACCGAGTATTTCACCACTCGTTCCAGTTCTTAGAGATAACTTTTGGTTAAGCACCCATGTGACGACAATTATTCTTTCTTATGGTGCACTTGCACTTAGCTGGATTCTGGCCAATACAATCATTGTAAAAAAATTTTTTTCAAGATTATCTCGAAAAGATGAAATCTATTATAACGATGTTATGTATACAGCCCTAAAGTACGGAATTGTCTCACTTGCCGCAGGAATTATTCTTGGTGGTGTGTGGGCCGATTACTCATGGGGAAGATTTTGGGGCTGGGACCCGAAAGAAACTTGGTCATTGATTGTTCTTTGTATTTATATGGCCATCCTCCATGGAAAGTATACAAATTGGATTAAACATGAATACTTCTCACATCTTGTTGCGGCTTCTTTTATGAGTCTGATGATGGCCTGGTTTGGAGTTAACTATATTCTAGCCAGTGGATTACACTCTTATGGTTTTAGCGAAGGTGGTGCATACTTTTTAGGAACGTTCTTCACTGTCCAAACACTTATACTCATCATCACATATAAGAACCTTAAAGGTCCAGGAGCTCCTGCGCAGGCTGCGTAGAGCTCCTAGATGTTACTTCTTGCTGATCCTTTAGCCACCACTTCGAATAGTTTAACTTCTCATCGATTTTAAATAATTGACCAATTTTTGGTGTGATGACAGTCACATTCTCATCTTGAGCAATTCTAGTGATTTCTTTTATAGGCTCATCCCAAGTATGGAGCGAGAGATCAAACATCGCCCAATGGATAGGAAAATATCTTTTTGCTCTTAAATCTTTAAATGCTTTTACACCTTCCTGAGGTAGTAAATGAACTTCTGCCCACCTTTCATTGTATTGACCAGTTTCCATAT
>CAWUIU010000476.1:0-2506 GCA_963922285.1 uncultured Oligoflexia bacterium
AGTTCATATGAAGGCTAGTTGGATATTCTCTGCTAATGATGTCATTGTGAATACAGGTGTAATAGTGTCCGGGATTCTCGTTTATGTGATAAATAGCAATATTCCAGACCTCTTGATTGGGGCACTTGTTTCTCTAGTGGTTATTAAAGGTGGAATTACAATTATAAAAATGTCCAAAACGAAACTCAAAGAGTCTAAAAAAGATAAGTCCTGTTGTGATAATAGCTGCAATTAAAAGAATTTATATACCTGTAAATATATCAAAATTTAAGGAAATATTTAAATGAATAACCAAATTTACTTGTATGATTTTTACGCAGTGATTATTTCAGATTCTTTAAATACGGATAGCCATTCTCATTTAGCTCATCAAATTACTTTCTCTCTGAATGATTACCCATTTAACGTGAAGATTGGTGAATCTATTATTGAGTCAAAAGTATTATTTATTCCTTCAGGTGAACAGCATGAGTTTCTTGAAGGCGATAATCAATTCTTGTCTATTTTAATTGATAATGAATTTGAAATGGATAAGTTTAATTTAAAGACTAAAATAAGTAGTCTTGATAATTTTCCAAAAGAGCTTAAAGATATTGAGTCCTTACTTGAATATCTTGGTTTTACAAAAAAACGAAATATAGACTCTAGAATATCTAAGCTTTTAGAAACGATAGAGAATACAGAGTTATTAGAGAATATAAGACTAAGTGAAATGGCAAAAAGTCTTTCTCTGTCAGAAAGTCGATTACTACATTTGTTTAAGGAACAGGTCGGAGTTCCTTTTAGAAAGTATATATTATGGAAAAAACTAAAAAGAGCAATTTCATTGTTTGCAGATAGTAAGAATAAAAGTTTAACTGAAATAGCTTTAAATGCTGGGTTCAGTGATTCTGCACACTTATCTAAAGTAATAAAGGCATCCTTTGGCCTTTCTCCATCAGAAATCCTCAAAAATAGCCAGTTTGTAAAAGATCCTGAGTAGGCTTGTTGCTAGAATTATCTTATAAAACTAGCGAGGAAATTATGACAAAAGAAACTAGAATTCTAAATTACGATCATCCTAAGATAATTCAGGCTTTAGCGAGAATTACAGAGGGCTTGACTGAGAAAAAGGATGTAATCAACGCGTGTTACGAGTTTGTTAGAGATGAGATTAAATTCGGCTACAATGCTAGTGACGATATATCGGCGTCAGAAGTACTAGAAGATGGGTATGGCCAGTGTAATACAAAGTCAAATCTATTGATGGCATTACTAAGAGGAGCAGGTGTTAAAGCAAGGTTTCATGGTTTTACTATTGATAAAAGACTTCAGTATGGTGCGGTTACAGGAATTTTTTACTTGATGACTCCGAAGGAAATTCTTCATAGTTGGATTGAAGTTGAGTACAACGGGAATTGGTATAATCTTGAAGGATTCATACTGGATAAAACTTATCTAGACTCACTAAAATTTTACTTTCGCAGCAACCCTGAGACTCTTTGTGGATATGGGGTTGCAAGCAATAGCTTTCAATCCCCTCAAGTTGAATGGAGTGGTGACAATAGTACATATATTCAAAAAGAAGGAATAGTCAGAGATCTGGGCGTATTTGATTCTCCTGATGAGTTTTACAACAAGTATGGCACTAATCCTCAGGGATTAAAGAAAATTTTATTTAAACACCTTGTTCGTCATATAATGAATAATACAATATCAAAAATTAGGAAAAGAAAGACCAAATCAACAAATGATTTGAGAACGTTATGTAGTATTGAAGATATTAAATCTATTCCATTAAGAGATAATTAATTGAGAGAGAAAGATGAATAAAGAGGTTAGATTAGAGTTTGAAGATCGTATCAAGAAGGCAAAGCAGCTGATTGTTAAAAAGAACTATCAGGATGCATTTTTCTTACTAGAAGAAGCTCATATTTTAGGGCAAAGATACGTTATTCCTCACACTATTTGCCATTTATATATGTTAAAGATTGGTATTTTAAACAAAGACTTTAAAGAGGTTGTTGGACAGTTATTTCGTATTCCTACAGGTTTTATTGGATCACTTGTAGGGATATTACCTATAGGTAATACAGGTGGTAGTAATGTTTCACCTTTTAAGGGAATGGATATACCTGAGAAGCTAAAAAGAATAATGAGATGACTCTTTAGCCACCAGAACCATCACCTAGAACTCTCTTTAAGAGAAAGTCAGTATCCGGTTTCTGTTTCTTGAAATAATCAGTTGGAACTTTATACGATGCTGGCTTTTTAAGAATTAATTTATCGATATCATAAGAATCGATGACGGAGCCTTCTAAAAGCTCAATATAATCAACTTTGTTATTACGATCAAAAGCTAGTTGAATAGACTCAACTTCTCTGTTTACGTTGATCAATTTACCAGTATGTAATTTAACAGCTTTGATATCTGAAAAGTTAAGTACAGGAAGATCTTGAGAATAAGCATTTGTTCCCAAAGTTAGAGCAGATAATATAAATAGGCTATTTAGCGTTTTCATTATTG
>CAWUIU010000477.1:0-2492 GCA_963922285.1 uncultured Oligoflexia bacterium
AGCTTATTAAAAAGAATAAAGACACACCTTGGCGTTGGCGAGATGATTGGAAAAGGAGAAAAGCTAATCCAGATTCTGCTCAAAAAGTTCTATTTTACGTGTCTTTAGGACTTGGTATTTTATTCACAGTCATTGGCGTTCTCATAATATCAGGGAATGAATTTCAATATAAATTAAGAAGAGAAGATTACAAAATTCTCGTCGTATGTTTCTTTCCCGTCGTCGGAGTATACTCACTTTTTCAATCGATAAAACATTATTTAAAACTCAAAAGATTTAAAGGGTCGCATATTTCTTTTGATTCTGACTATGGTGTTTTAGGCTCTTTTTTTAGGGGTAAGTTTGTAACTCCCTTTAGTTTTCCAGCAGGTACTCGTTTTGAATTTAAGATTAGCTGTGTGAAAGTCTATGAAGTAAAAAGAGGAAAAGAGACAAGGCAACATCGAACTGAACTTTGGTCAAGGACGTGGATTGGCAAAAAACTCTATCAGATTCCTTATACTGAAGTTCCAATTGAAATAGAAATTCCTAAGGACTTACCTGAAACGCTACCTCTACAAACATTTCTTGACCATGATAATCCTATTAATTTTTTCGGAAAGAAAGTCCCAAAGCGTTCTCGTCGTGGAATCGAGTGGAAAATAACGATCGTTGACAAATTGCCAGAAGTTGATTTTGATTATTCCTTTGAAATTCCAATTTGTAAGGGTGTTGGTACCGAGCACTCAGTTTATACAAAAGCAGAAGCTTTGAGTGATGAGGTTGAGAACCTTCAGCGACCTGAATATTTTACGACTTCACATGAAGATGGCTATTTGAATTATATATTTAATACATCTAAGGCTAATAAAGCATCTATTGTTGTTTGTTTGTTCGGTATAGCGTTTTTTAGTCCTGGGGTGGGAGTCTTGATTTATACATTTTCGAATACTCTTGGAGTGGTTTCTATCTTTCAAATCTTTATGGGGACTGTCTTTACATTAATTGGCTTACTTGTATTTGTTCTAGGGGTTTTGACGATTAGTTTTTCGCAAAAAATTACACTAGGTATCGATCATTTAATATATTCAAACTTAAGTTTGTTTGGCCTTAAAGAAAAGAGAATATTTTTGAACGAAGTGAAGAGTGTGAAACTAGAGAGTAGATATTCTTCGGGTACCACTAAGTTTTACGATATTTTACTTTTTCGCCAAGAAAATCAAATTGAGAAATTACATAAATTGGCTATCAAAATACCTAGTGAGGTTGAGGCTCAGTACCTTGTGCAAAAACTCTTTCCTGATCTCGTGATATAGATTCTGCTCTAAGTCGCTGAAAATATTGAAAAGCAACAAGGCTGATTAATACTCTCGGTTACTTGAGCCGATAAGATTCGAAAGGACTTATTCTATGAAGAGATTTAAGAGAGTTTTACTATTAAGTGCAGTTTTCATGTCATTTTTCAATATTCAAGCTAAAGAGCGACGTCCGCTAACAAAAGAGTTATTGAATGATTTAAATTTCAACGAAATGCAAACCATGCGTACAAATTATATTCGTTTCATGATTCAGGTTGAGAAGAAGTCAAAGTATAGTAAAAAACCAATCTCTGAAAGTTATTCGAGTTATAATCCATACTTTAAATTTCTTGAAGATATTGGTGTATTGGCACAAGCTTATGCACAAATGGCGGACGGTGAGAAATGTTTCTTTGGTGGCTGGCCTTCAAAGATAAAAGATGGTCTTTGCGATTATCCTTGGGAATATCGGGATGACGCTGACATCGATCCTAAGTACAAGAGAGATTTGTATTGTGGATCAAAGTCTGATGTTCCACAAATTAGATGTAATCCAACACTCTTTGGTGCACCTGTAGAGGGAGTTCAAGCAACAGAGAATGGAGTAAACTTAAACTTAAATCCACGAACCGGAGCGGAGAAGGGTTATTGTGTCGAAGTAGGTGATTCATATGCTGAACTTTCGCAAAAGTGTGAGAAGGCATCTCGAAAATCAATACCTTCAATTATTGATGGACTTATGAATGATCCTACTAAGCAACAAGAACTTGTTGATTTAGATAAGCAAGTTAAAGACTTCTGTGCAAAGTGGAGTGGTGCAAATCCAAAAGAATATGATGCTTGTGATGATATTGATAAACGTATTAAGGATTTACTCGCTGGCGTAGAGCAAAGAGAAAAAGAACAACAGGAAAACCCTGATAGACAAGGTCAAGATCCGACTGGAGGTACAGGGCAAGCTGCTAGCGTAGGTGAAGTTTTTAAAGAATGTGATAACTACCTAAAAAGAAAGTCAAGCGATGATGATAATGCTCGAAATATCTTAGGAAATATTCAAGAGAGAGCTGGAGTTTGTTCAGATGATGATGTTGATTCCACTCTTGAACCTTTTGTAGAAGATGATTTAGAAGAAATAAGTGATCAAATTAATAAGCAAGAAGCTTTGATGGAATTAAACCTGTTGAGTTTTGAAAGTATTATCCATGGGCTTTGGGC
>CAWUIU010000478.1:0-2481 GCA_963922285.1 uncultured Oligoflexia bacterium
AGCTAAGTATGCGAAAAAAGACGTGCCATCGAAAGAAATCTATAAAGAGAAACTTACCCGTACGCAAAGGCTTTTTAATGAAGATTCAATCATTATGGAGTTTGGTTGTGGAACAGGGACCACATCTCTGATCCATAGTTCCCACGTGAAGGAGATTATCGCTTATGATTATTCTCCTTGTATGATTAAGATTGCTAATCAAAAGAGAGAAGATCAGCAAATTGATAATGTGACTTTTCAAGTAAAGGCCGTGGAGGATATACCATTTCACTCTGATACATATGATGTCATTATGGCCCACAGTATTTTACACCTAACTAAAAATAATGATCAGATTTTGCAGAACGTGTACAGTTCTTTGAGGCCTGGGGGATTCTTTGTTTCTAGTTCAGGTTGCATCAAGGAAATGAATGTTTTGATTAAGGGACTTATTCCACTCCTCCGTTTAGTTGGGCAAGCCCCGGAGACTACCAATTTTACTTCTAATGAATTAATAGAACTCCATAAGCAGGTTGGATTTAAGCTCTATGATGTTTGGAGTTATAAAAAAGGTGAGCTGTTTTTAATTGCTCAGAAAAAGTAATATAAAAAACACATTCGATTTAGTGAGACAGGGCTTCATGGAAAAAAGGGAAGTTTGAACTTCCCTTAGTTACTGAATTATTCGCTGTCGCTTGAAAAAATTGATAACTCTTCGCCACTATCAGTTTCGACATCAGAGTCATCTCCTAGAGGGACAACTTGTAAAGGATCCTCTGTGGTCTCTGATGAGATCTCTCGCAGGTTAGGCTCTTCTGAATCATCATCACTTTTTAGTTGAAGGGAATTGTCTGCAATTTCATATGTTAATACTGTCGTATCACTTTTATCGTTTGCAATAGACTCGCCATTAAAAGTGTCATCTGCAAAAGATGACTTTACTAGAATTGTTAGAATGAATACAAAAAATATAATTTTATTTCTCACTATAGTCTCCTTAGTAGATCGCCTAATTCATTGATAACTTTTTATTTCTTCTAAATTTTTTTTTAACTTTTTTACACCACTTGTCTTTTTTAACTTCAGTGAGTCTTTCAGGGTATTTGACACATAAATGAGACCTTTTCGCATCTGCAATTTCATTGCAAGAAACAGCAGTATACTTCTCCCTACATGAAAACTCTGACTTTGCCATAGCCGCTTGTGGCAGCATGAGGATTGATAGTGTTATAAGAATCATTTTCATTTCGCATCTCCTTGTTAGCGCGAAAGTATTTTCTAAAGTGATTATCGTATCTCTTGCAATTTAGGTAAAATCGTTTTATTTCTACATATAGTTAGTTTTTTACTAATCGAGTAGAGGAGGATGAGTCTTGGATCGACTAAATTTCAATCACTTATACTATTTTTATATCGTCGCAAATGAGGGTTCGATTAAGGGAGCCTCTGAAAAGCTTCATGTGTCTCAGCCCACAATTAGTGATCAGCTTAAGCTCCTTGAGGAACATTTTGGGTGTAAATTATTCGATAGAAGAAATAGGAGCTTATTTTTAACTGATGAAGGAAAGCTTGCCCTAAAATATTCTCAAAAAATTTTTGATATGGGGACAGAATTAACGTTTAGACTTAGAAATAAGATTGAGTTACCTAAAAAGTCTCTCGATATCGGAATCACGCATTTCATGTCTCACTACTTTTTATATGAGTCGATCATTCCTTTATTTGGTCAAGAAGAAATATCTGTAAATGTAAAAGAGAATGAGAGGCATCTTCTATTGGCTGACTTGGAAGAAGAGAAGATCGATATGATGTTTACGGACTCGAAGGACGGAATTTCAACAAATATGGATGCATATCGAGTTGGTGTTAACAAGACCTTCGCAATTGCACACAAGAAATATAAAAATCATAAAAAAGACTTTCCAGAGTCTTTAAGTTCTATACCATTTTTTAATTATACGAACGAAACATTTTTAAAGTATGAAATTGAGCTTTTTTTCTCAAAAAATGTTGTTTCTCCAAGTGTTATAGGAGAGGGAGATGATGTTGATCTTTTCCAAGCTGTAACGGAGCAAGGATTAGCGTTTACTATTGTCCCAGAAGTTGCAAAAAATAGAATATGTAAGAATAACAATGATGTTATAGTTCTCGGTGAACTGGAAGAATTACAAACATCTGTCTGGGGTATTATTAAGAAGAATTATAAGGGATTAGGTTATAAGCTTTTAAAAAAGGAAATATAATGAATAATATAATTGAGATTAAGACACCTGATAATTTTGAACCTGAGGAGCACTTTTATCCTAAGGCCTTAAATTCTCAACTCCATCCAATGGTAAGTCACTTTCTTAACTTAGATCGAAGTCGATTAATTAAGAGATATAAACATTTAAACCCTCAGGTGAATGAAGAAAAACTTGAAGAGATTTTAGCATATCAGTGTAAGCACTTCTTTTGGGGGTGAGCAGTCTTATTCTATACAAGGACAGTAGAAGGTAATCG
>CAWUIU010000479.1:0-2477 GCA_963922285.1 uncultured Oligoflexia bacterium
TTCCGAAATAAACATTACTGCCTTCCAAGCTTTTAAATACCGAACTACGAGAGCCAACAACAGTGCCGTCACCAATTGTTACACCTTGAGATACAAAAACATCTGTTGCCAACCAGACTTGTTCACCTATGTGAATCGGCTTCGCTGTAATATCAAAACTTTGAGAGTTCATGTCATGAGAACCAGTACATAAATAACATTTCTGCGAAACAACTGAGTTTTTTCCAATAAAAATTTCTGCTAAATTATAAATATGCACATCGTCACCTATCCATGCATTATCTTCAATAGATAAAAACCATGGATAAGTTACATTTACACTTGGCCTAATGATCACATTTCGTCCTATTTTCGCACCGAAAGCCCTTAATAAAAAGCGTCTCCAACCATAAGCAAACTGAGGAGAAGTTTTAAAGAATAGAGTGTTAATAGACCACCAAAGCTGAACATATAGAGACGATTTTCCCCTAAAACCTCTGGGAACTGAAAACCTACTAAGATCTTGAAAATTTAACATTACCACCCTGCCATTATATCTTGTAAATTAGCCTTACAAGTTTTTAATTTCTTTTGAAAATTCAATTGTCGCTCTTTACGAGCAAGACAACTAAACTCCGAATTAGAATTTAAATACAAAACTTGATTTAATAACTGTTGGGGCAAATCTTCGGAAACTGGAAACGTGTTACCACCTAAGGAAAGAATTACTTCATCCATACACCCCTGTTGAGTGCCTAGTATAAACGCTCCGTACTCAGCAGCCTCGTATATTACAAGCGGCTCAGCTTCATTAATATACATAGAAGGAAAAACAAATAAATCTAAAGAATTGAAGTATAGATCCTTATCTTCACCATATAATGGACCAAGATATTCGATTCCTTCATAGCCCTGCACAAGGCCATTTACTATATCTTTTGATTCAGGATCTGAAAATGGACCGGCAATGATGGCCTTGTACTTTATTCCTTTAAAAGAAAGGGATTTGCAAAGATCAGCAAATATTTGAATACCTTTATCAACACACAAATTGGATAAATGTCCAATAGTAATATATTCACTTGCGTTAAATTGGTTAGTTGATTGATGGCTTTCAAAAAAAGACAGGTTAGATAAAACTTTGATTTTACTACCTGCAATATCATATTTTTCTGATAATAGCTGACCCATTCTTTCACCTAAAACAATGTGTTGAACATTCGAACCGGCAACAGATGATAAAACTGAAAATAGTCGAGACTTTTTATTCAAATAAGCAAAAGAATGATGATGAATATAAATAGTGCTTCCAAAGACTCTACATATGATGATGTAAAAGACATCGTAAATTTGACCCAAGCCTCCATTTATAGATCTATAAACCCTTTTATCACTGCAAAAAACTAGTACAAAGAACAATCTAACGGAACAGAAAATATTAAATAGCAACTTAAAAATTGACCAGAGTTTTCCAGGAAAAAAAACAGCTAAAAAAGACGGACAAGTATTAATAACTTTTAAGTTACATTTTTTCTCCTTTGCTTCTTTTAGCATATAACGATTTACATTGGATAGACCATGAGTAGGTTCTGGCAGATCAACTAAAAAAATCATAATTCTTTATCTCTAGAAAGAGCCAGTTTGAAAATATCGACGTATGAACATGCAATTAAATCTGGACGCAATTCTTTAATATATTCTAACCCTGTTGCGATAACTTCTTTATCATCTTCCAACAACGCTCTTTCTATTACACATTCTATAGAATTATAAGAATGGTAATCTTCAACTAAATAGGGATACCGTTCACCTACTATATCTTGGTGTTCTTTAATATTTGAAAGAACGGGAAGTGTCTGAACTTGTAAGCATTCAAGTAACGCATTCGGCGTTCCCTCATGAAATGACATACTTACATAAATGTCTGCATATGAGTAGTAAGAAATAATATCTTTAGTAAACGGCCTTATTGAAAAATTAGGAATTGATTTGTCCGTAACAATATCAAGTTGTTCTCGTAAAGAACCATCGCCAAATATATAAAAACCAACATTATTATACTTGTGCGCTAAGGATTCGAACGCTTTAGCTATATTAACAACATTCTTTTGTTTTTCAAGTCGGCCAGCAAACACAATATTTTTACTTAAGGAGTATGGATTACTTTTAAACTCCTCGCCTAGTGAATTAATCAAAATATTTTTTACGACGAATACATTATCCTTATCAACATTATTTTCAATCCAGTATTTCTTCCCGGCATCAGAATTCGCAATAATTAGATCAGCTTTACTACCAAGATATCTTCTAATATTAAATTTTAATGTCTTGGGATATGATGAATCTCTCTCAGCTAAAATCCAGATAATACTTTTATGCAACTTCTTGATGAAAAAACTATAGACGTCTGATGACTGTAGCCAAGAAAACAATATATCAGGCTGAACAACTCTAATAACGGAACTTATTCTGACTATATTAATAGGATTATAAAAACT
>CAWUIU010000480.1:0-2460 GCA_963922285.1 uncultured Oligoflexia bacterium
AAATTCTTGGACCACTATTCTTTGCATCTACGGCACATTTCCAGGAAAAGTTTGATCCACAAAATGACTCTAATGAAGTTGTTGTCGACTTTAAAGACTCAAGAGTTGTTGACCATAGTGGTATTGAAGCTCTTCAAAAATTAACTGAAAGATATATTAAATTTGATAAAAAAATAAAATTTAGACATCTTAGTGAAGACTGCCACCAGATTTTACGTAGAGCTGGTGCAACGATAGAAATTGATTCATAAATTACGGAAAATTTATGTCAATTCACAAACAAATAGAATCACGTTTAATAAGATCACAAACTATCTTGAAAGAGCTTGCGACTAATCTCTCAAATGAAGAACTTGCAAAAGATTTACCTGGTCTTCCCTCAAATACCATCGGCTAACAATTATGGTGTGTCATTGGTGCCAGAAGTAGTCATATCAAAGCTGCCAGCGCGATGAAATGGGAAGGCTTTACGTGTTGTCTCGATTACAAACATACACATGATAGAGAAAAAGTACTTATTGCTCTCGATTCGACATATGATGAAATTATAAATTATCTAACAAATAACAATGATCTAAAAGAAGTATCCATAAACTTTCTTCTGGATTTGCTCGAACATGAAGTACAACATCATGGACAACTTATTCGTTATATTTATGGTAATAAAATAGCAATGCCTGAAAGTTGGAAGTCTCGCTATTCACGAGACTAGTAAAACGAAAAGAAGGCCACACCATTGTGGCCTTCGAGTACAAGGGACAGAGATTGAGAGTCCTTGGATCTTACGACCCAAGAAAATTGAGAATTTCTTTGGGATCTAACCTTACCGTGTAATCTAGGTCTAAAAACCTATACAACACATCTCCACTTCGATTCACGATAAAGGTGGCGGGTATTGGCAACGAGTAGTCGCCATTATATTTTTCCACTTCAATACCAAATTGCTGGTAGAGTGGTTTTAAATTTTCAGGTAATTCAAAAGATAACTTTATTTCTTTTGCTAATTCAGAGTTTAGGTCTGTTAAAACTTCAAAACTAAGTTCATTCTTTTCCACTGTCGATAGAGAGTGATCTGGCTTTTCTGGTGTAATGGCCACAAGAGATGCACCAAGTTTTTTAAAGTCTTCAATATGATTTTGTAGGGCCTTTAACTCTAGATTGCAATACGGGCACCAACCACCACGATAAAAGCTAATGATTAACTTATCATTATCACCAAAAAGATCTTCAAAGTTTACTTTGCTTTCTTTAGCATTCGTTAGAGTAAAATTTGGAAAAACTCCGCCTACGCCAAGAGCATTTTCACCAATACCATCTTTAAGAAGCTGTTCATGAGCAGCGCTCATTTCGCTTACAACTTCCGTCGGTGCTGACTTTAAAAAATCATTTTTAAAATTTTCTAGTTCTTGTGTTAAGCTCATCTTGCTTCCTTTCTCATTAGTGTAGTTTAAAAATTATTTGTTACAATTAAATTAGCTCAGACAACATTGTTTCATCGTATTCGACTAACTTTTGTCCAGCTGAGACAAGTTCTATATAGTTTGGATTAGCAATCAAAGGCCTACCAATAGCGACAAGATCAGCACCATTTGAATCAACTAATTCACTTGCAGATTCAAATGTATATGATCCACAGCCTATCAGATTCCCACTGTAATTTTCTCTTAAGAATTTTGTCGCTCCTCCACCTAAGTAATCAAATTCCATGGAGTCATCAAAAATACCGGTGTGAATATAGGCAAGACGATATCCTTCTAATTCTTTTAGAAGAAATTTAAATGTTTCAACATCGCCATCAGTATGACCCATGTTAAAATAGGCACCTGGAGATAAACGAATTCCTACTCGATCACGACCTATCTCATCTGTGATTCTTTTTACGATCTCTAAAGCAAAACGAGTACGCCCCTCAATGGAACCACCAAACTCATCTGTCCTTTTGTTCGTTTCTTGGTGTAAGAATTGATCGATGAGATAACCATTAGCACCATGAATTTCAACGCCGTCAAAACCAGCACTAATCGCATTCCTTGCACCACGAACATATGCTTCAATCATGTCGTAAGTTTCTTCTGTAGAAAGTTCTCTAACTTCACCATATTGAAGATCATCAGTTCTTGGAATTCTTCCACTTAGAGGAACACGAGATGGAGCGACTGGTAGTTCACCATTTAAGTATGTTGGATGTGAAACTCTTCCCACATGCCAAAGTTGTAAAAATATCTTTCCTGCGTTTGCATGTACTTTTTCTGTAATCTTTTTCCAACCTTCAACTTGCTCACCAGTATATATACCTGGAGTATTTGGATAACCGTGACCACTTTCATGAACAACTGTAGCCTCAGAAATGATGAGCCCAACATCAGCTCTCTTTGCGTAGTAATCGATTGCCAACTCATTTGGAACAAAGCCCTCTCCTGCAAAACATCTTGTAAGAGGAGCCATGACTACTCTATTTTT